>JANXMD010000233.1 GCA_025354845.1 Verrucomicrobiota bacterium
ATTGAGGGGGATGGGCGCGAAAAATCCCCTTCCGGTTTCCCGGGAAGGGGATTCGCACACGACTCCGAGCTGACGAGCAGCGCGGGATCAGAATCGGACGGCAAGGCTGGCGGTCACAACGTAGTCGGCGAAGGCCGCGTCGCCGTGAACATCCTTGCCGGACACCGCAGACGCTGCCTGGTCGGCGAGGCTGCGTTCGCGGTTGCGATAGGTGGCGAACGGGACCGCAAAGTTGAAGGTGTAGCGGCCCTTCATGATTTGGATTCCGGGCTCAATGGCCACCGCGAAGCCGGGACGGCGGAAACCTTCGCTGCTGCCGATCAAGTCTTCAACGGGCACGCCCTCGATGCGCCCGGCCAGGCTGACGGACAGACCCCACTTCGGAACCACCGTGTACGCCACGCCGCCTCGGGCGAAGTATTGGTCCGGGACCGACATGAAATGCTCGTAGTACGAGGCCTGGCCGGAATTGGCCGTCACCTTGCCGGGAGTCAGGGAGTTGTTGTCGCGCCAGGTCAACACGCCGTTCTGATTCTCCGGATTGAACAGGTACGACATCTGGAGGAACGCCTCGGTGCGGGGAAGGATCTCGCGGTAGGCGTTCAGCTCAATGGCGAATCCCCAGCCGCCGTCACCGGGTTGGATGGATTGGTCGACTGGGTGGGACACCGGGCCGTTGGCGGTGAGGAAGGTGTCGCTGACGCCCTTGTCGCCCGTGGGCGCTTTGAGTCCGAGGCCGACCTGAATGTTTCCCTTGAGGCCGGGCTTGGCGGGATCCCACAACCAGGCGTAGCCGGCTAGGCGCATGTCCCCGATGCCGGTGGCATGGGTGTAGTAGCGGATGCTGTTATAGTTGGTCGGGGCGAGGGAGGATCGATCCGAAGTGACGAACGGCAGTGTCAGGGCGGCACTCAGGCGGGGGGTGAAGGAGTATTGGATCGCCGCATCGATAAAGCTGGAATGATTGATGACCTGATTGCCCTTATCCTGGCGGGCGGTTTGTTCCACTTCGCCGACGTAGTGACGATGCGAGTGGAGCCAGCGGTAGGCGATCGAGGCAATCCAGTCGCCGGAAGCGAGGTTGGAATCTTCAGGGTGTGAACTGTCGCCGGGATGCACCATGCACATGCTCGATCCTCGAACAGCGACACAACCCTGGGCGAGGGCGGTCGACTGGCTCTGGGACAGGACCATGGCGAGGGTAAAGGCGCTTGCGGCGCCGCCAAACGATACGGAAGTGCGGGTCAGGGTCTTCATGGGTCGGGGAGAACCTACCCCGGGACCGATGAGTCGGCGTTGTCGCTGGGATTAGTTGCTGAAATCCTGGGGCGAGCCGCGGGATTTTGGGGAGGAACACCGTCAGATGGCGTTCTTGGAGCGGGAGCGGACGGCGAGTTCGTAGCGGCCGCGCCGCCGCGAGAGTTCCACGCGGGCATCGAACACCTTGCTGAGATGTGCCGAGGTGAGGGTCGTCTTGACCGGTCCCGAGGCGATCACGCGTCCATCGCGGAGCAGGAGCGCATCGGTAAAGCACGGCGTGATCTCTTCGACGTGATGGGTGATCAGCAGCATCGAAGGCGCACTGGATTGCCGCGCAAGACGTCCGAGAAACTGCAGGAAATGGTCGCGAGCCACCGGATCCAGTCCGGCACAGGGCTCGTCGAGAATCAGGAGCCGGGGACGACTCATCAGCGCCCGCGCGATGAGAATGCGCTGCCGTTCCCCCTGGCTGAGCACGGCCCAGGGTCGGTCGGCGAGGTATCCGGCCTCCACGCGGTTCAACAACACTCGTGCCGCGCGCTGTTCGGCCGGGGACGGGTCGCCCCAATAATCGATCATCGCGTGCCGTCCGCTGGCCACCGTGTGAAGCGCCGGCTCCGAATCGGCCATGAGTTGCCGGACCGAGGAACTGACGATGCCAATCCGCGTCCGCAACGCCCGCCAGTCGCTCTCACCGTAGCGTTCTCCCAGCAGGTCAATTTCCCCCTGCGTGGGCATCAGGTAGCCCGTGATCGCGGCGATCAGCGAGGTTTTGCCCGAACCGTTGGCCCCGAGCACGGCCCAGTGATGCCCACGTCGGACGGTCCAGTGGACGCTGTCGAGAATGGTGATGCCGTCACGAACGAGAGACAGATTCGTGACTTGAAGGATCGGAGCGCTCACCGCTTGGCAAAGATGCGATTGGCCTCGTCGAGGGTTTCCTTGGAACCGATGTCGTACCAGATCCCGGGCACCGGCCACGCGTGCACGGGCACGCGCGGGCAGAGCCATTGCATCAGGCGGCCCGGTTGGTCGGGATTGTTCCCTTCGGCGACGTACTGGCGGATGAGTGGCAATGTGGCGCGGGGATAGTAGTACAGGGCGATGCCCACCAAGGTGGATTCAGGGTGCTCGGGCTTCTCGGTGAAGGAGAGGATCCGGCCGGAACGGTCGATGTCGACGACTCCATATTTCTTCGCGAGGTCCAGGGATCCCGCATCGTACACGCCAAGGACCGGCCCGCTTTGCTTTCGGCAGAATTCTCCAAAGGGGGCGAGGGATTGGCTGAAGAGATTGTCGCCGGCGACGACGATCAGATCGTCATCGATCTTCTCCCGCTCCAGCACCAGGTGGAGATCGCCGATGGCGCCGAGCTTGTCGTCATCGGTGGTGGACCCGTCGTTGACGATGGTGAATTCCAGAGGGGTCTTGGTGGCCCGGTACTGCGCCGACCAGCGTTCGAAGTGCCCGGAGAACTTCGCGTTGGTGACCAGGTAAACGTGGTCGATCCCGGGAATCGGCGCGAGATTGTCGAGAACGTAGTCGATCATCGGACGGCCCGCGACCGGCAGCAGCGGTTTCGGCTGGGTCAGGGTGAGTGGATGAAGCCGGGTGGCGTACCCGGCGGCGAGAACGAGAACTTTCATGGGTTCATGCTCAACACGTCAAACCCCGATCATTCCCAGCCGGCGCGGCAAGATCAATGATGCTGATTGCAGGGTGGATCAACTTGCGGTGTCGAACAACTCTGGCGCGATCGAACGTGCGAATTCCTGCGACATCTTCTGGATTTCGTCCGCGCTGGCCATGCGCAGCGCGCGCTCGGCGAGCTCGCGGGCCTCGGAAGTCCGCATGCGCCGGAGCAGAAACTTCGCGGCTGGAATCACCGAGGGGGTGGCGCTGAGTTCATCGACGCCGAGTCCGACGAGCAGCGGAAGCGCCGCGGGATCTCCCGCCATTTCACCGCACACACCGACCCACGCCCCATGCTCCCGGGCTGCGGCCACGGTCATCTGGATCAGCCGTAGCACCGCCGGGTGCGTCGGCGCGTGCAGGTGGGCCACTCGCTCGTTCAGTCGGTCCACCGCCAGCGTGTATTGGGTGAGATCGTTGGTGCCGAGGCTGAAGAACTGGACGTGCGGGGCGAGTGCGGAGGCGATCAGCGCTGCCGAGGGAATCTCGATCATAGCCCCGACCTCCATCGTCGAATCGAACGCGATCCCCTCAGACCGCAATTCCTCGCGGCAGGACTCGAGCAGACGGTTGGCGGCCACCAACTCCTCGATCGAGGAGATCATCGGATACATCAGCTTGGCGCATCCGTGGGCGCTGGCACGGAGGATGGCTCGAAGTTGGATCCGGAACAGTTCCGGCCGGGAGAGGCTGATGCGAATCGCCCGCCAGCCGAGGAACGGGTTGGCATCGACTGGTTGGCCGGGGAAGGCCTTGTCACCGCCCAGGTCGAGCGTGCGGATCACTACCGGGGAGGGAGCACAGGCGGTCACCACCTCGCGGTACGCCTGATACTGCTGTTCCTCGTCCGGGGCTTCGGCATGATTGAGCCAGAGGAACTCGGTCCGGAAGAGGCCGACGCCTTCGGAACCCGAATTTCGTACCGCGGTGACGTCTGACGGTTCCTCGATGTTCGAGGCGAGAATGAGCCGGGTGCCGTCCAGCGTGACTGCCGCCTGGTCGCGGAGGTCGGCGAGGCGTTGTTCCAGGGCGGCGTGGCGTTCGCGAATCTGGCCGTATTGAAAGAGGGTGGCGTCGGTCGGATGAACCACCAACACGCCGCCGTGACCGTCCACGAGAGCATAGTCACCGGTCTGCACCCGTCGGCTGGCGTCGCCGAGTCCCGCGACCGCCGGGATCCGCAGCTTGCGGGCCATGATGGCCGTGTGGCTGGTTTTCCCGCCGACATCCGTGGCGAAGCCGAGCACCTTGGTGCGGTCGATCAACGCGGTCATGCTCGGGGTGATGTCGTGCGCGATCACCACAACGGGTTCGCGAAGGCGCGACAGTTCGCTCTCGCTCGAGAGACCGAGCAGCTGATTCAAGACTCGGCTGGAAACGTCGCGCATGTCCGCCGCGCGCTCGCGGAGGTATTCGTCCTCCGCGGCGTCGAGCGCACTCGCGTAGCGGTTTGCCACCTGATTGAAGGCGGCTTCTGCATTGCGATGCTGATCGCGGATCAGCGACTTGACCTGGCCCAGCAGGGTCACGTCCTCGAGGACGAGCAGGTGCGCCTCAAAGATACCCGCCTCGTGGGCTCCCATGGCGGCGGTAACGCGTCGCTGGACTTCCTGGATTTGGTGGCGGGTCGCGACGAGCGCCGCCTGAAACCGTTCCAGCTCCGCCTCGGTCTGGTCGGCGGGAATCTGGCGTTCGGGAATCTCCGGCGCTCCCTGGCTGATGCGGAGCACCCGGGCATGGGCGACGCCGCCTGCCAGTGCAACTCCTCGGAAGATCCGTTCCCCGGCTGGCTCTCGTTCCGGCATGATGGAGGATTACGAAAGGAACTCCGGGATGGGAATGGGTTTTTCCATTCCCGAACCGGTTTCACGCCGCAACGACGGCTGGTAGTCGCAGAAAATTGGACAAAAGTTGGCGTCCATTTTCGGTGAGGATGCTCTCGGGATGGAACTGCACTCCCCAGATCGGCAGGGTGCGGTGGCGGAGCCCCATGATTTCTTCCTCGGCGGTCCAGGCGGTGATTTCCAGGCACTCAGGGATCGAATCCCTCCGCGCGACAAGGGAATGGTAGCGGGTGGCGTTGAAGGGATTGGGCATTCCGGCGAACAGGTCCGTCCCGTGGTGAAAAATGGGCGACGTCTTGCCGTGCATCATGCGGTGGTTGACCACCACTTCTGCGCCGAAGGTATGGGCGATGCACTGATGGCCGAGGCAGACGCCAAGGATTGGAACGCCACGCTCCGAGAATGCCCGCAGCAGGTCGTTGGACAAGCCGGCCTCGCGCGGTGAGCAGGGACCCGGTGAGATCAGCACCCGCTCGGGCGCGAGCGCGAGCGCGTCGGCGACCGAGATCTGATCGTTGCGGTGCACCTGAAGTTCGACCCCCATCTCGCCCAGGTACTGGACCAGATTGAAGGTGAACGAATCGTAGTTGTCGATGACCAGGAGCATCCTGACCCGAACCCTAGCGTGGGAAATGCCCGCGGGGAAGTCCCGACGTGCAGAGTGGGCCTCGGGGGATTGGTTTCCGTGGATTCCGCCTTCCTTCCAACGGCGGGGCTTCGTATCAAGGGCGGGTCATGGCACCTCGCTTTTTCGTCCCCGCGCAACGCTGGATTGTCGCCCTCGGTCTGCTGCTGTTGACTGCGGTTCCCATGTCCCACGCCGCGGGTCCGGTCTGGACCCTCAATCTCCGGTCCCGTCCCGCCCGCTCCGATGGCAAGGTCGACACGTCGAAGCCCTCTGAGAAGCGCGCGACGTGGGATCCCCGTCGGACCGCCGTGATCGTGGTGGACATGTGGGACGACCATTGGTGCAAGGGGGCGGCGCGTCGGGTGGTCGAGTTGTCGGGGCCGATGAACGAACTGCTGCGGCAGGCGCGGGCCGACGGGGCCTTCATCCTTCACGCACCCAGCAGCACGACGCGATTCTACGAGGACACCCCTCAACGCCGTGCGGCGCGGACAGCGCCCTTCGCCATGGCCCCGGTGCCGCTTTCGACGGCGGAGCGATGGGGAACCAAATGGTGCTGGCCCGACCCGGTCCGCGAGCGCGAGCTGCCGATTGACGACTCGGACATGGGTTGCGACTGCGCGACCAAGTGCACCATTCGCGAAGCCTGGACCCGCGAGATTTCGACCCTTCAGATCGATCCCGCGGACGCCATCACCGACGACGGCCAGGAGGCCTTCAATCTCCTTCAGGCGCATCACATCGACAACGTGATCCTGCTCGGTGTGCATCTGAACATGTGTGTGCTGGGCCGGCCGGTAGGCATCCGGCAGTTGGTGACGCTGGGCAAGAACGTGGCGCTCATGCGCGACATGACCGACACCATGTACAACCACGAGCGCCGTCCGCAGGTGAATCACTTTCGCGGAACCGATCTGGTGGTGGCCCATGTCGAATCCTACTGGTGCCCCTCGTTCGTGAGCACCGACATTACGGGGCGGCCGGCGTTCCGCTTTCGTGAGGATTCTGGATCCGCCGCGGCGCATTGAACGGGCCCGGATCCATGGCGAGGGTTCCACCCAACCGACCCGGTCGCGCGTGGGGCTTGCTCCGACGTTACGAGCTCTGGCTGCCCTCGCTCCGTGGGCTGCTGGTGGCGCTTTGCCTGCTGGTGGGTGGCCTGGGATTGGCCGTGCGGAACCAGTGCGTCTTCCTGTCGGTGAACGACCGCGTAGGCGGAGACTTGCTCGTCTTGGAGGGATGGGTGCCGGATCACGTGGTGCGTGCGGCGATGGACGAGTTTCGCAGCGGCGGGTATCGGCAGTTGCTGGTCACCGGCGGGGGCATTGATCGCGGCGAATCGTTGAGCGAGTGGAAGACCTACGCGGAACTGGGGCAGGCGAGCCTGATCCGACTGGGATTTCCGCGCGAAAAGATCTCGGCAGTGATCGGGCCGCAGGCTGATCGTGACCGCACCTTCAATTGTGCCCTGCAGCTCCGGGAATGGTTCCTCCGACACGGGGGGATTCCGCCGGTGATCCAGGTGATCAGCACGGGTCCCCACTGTCGCCGAACTCGCCTGATGTTTGAGGTTGGGCTCGGGCCCAAGATTCGGGTGGGTATCCTTGCAGTGCCGGATCCCGCCTATCCGCAGCGCCGGTGGTGGATTAACAGCACCGGCTTTCGCGAGGTGATCGCCGAGTCCATTGCCTACGTCTATGCCCGGTTCATTTTTCATGCGACGCCAGTGGGTGATCTTGATGGCGCTTCCGCACCTTTCGGTCCCGAGCCTCGATTGAACTGACTGCGGGATTGACAGTCCGGCGGGTGGAGGCGGACGCTGGTCTCGATGAACCCCGCAAATTCACTTCTGATCACGTCCCGTCGTGATTTTATCAAGACGACGGGAAGCATTACGGCCGCCTCGGCGCTGGCTGGAGTCACCCTTCCCCGGGTCCACGCCGCTGACGACAGCACCATCCAAGTGGCGCTTGTCGGTTGCGGTGGACGCGGCACTGGTGCGGCTTCCAACGCACTTTCGGTCAAGAACGGACCGACCAAGCTGGTGGCCATGGCAGACGCTTTTCCGGACCGCCTCAAGACGAGCTTCGAGGGCCTGAGCGGACCACACGCCGCACGCATGGATGTGCCGACGGACCGCCAGTTCTTGGGGTTCGATGCCTATAAGAAGGCGATGGATTCCCTCCGGCCTGGTGACGTGGTGATTCTTGCGACCCCGCCCGCCTTCCGATGGGTCCATTTCACCTACGCCATCGAGAAGGGGCTCAACGTCTTCATGGAAAAGCCGGTGACCGTCGACGGTCCGACCAGCCGCCGCATGTTTGACCTCGCCGAGAAGGCCAAGGCTAAGAATCTCAAGGTGGGCGTCGGCTTGATGTGCCGCCACTGCAAGACCCGTCAGGAACTGCACAAGCGTATTCAGGACGGCGAGATTGGCGACATCCTCGCCCTCCGTGCGTACCGCATGCACGGCCCGGTCGGCAGCGCTTTCACCCAGCCGCGTCCGGAGGGTCAGAACGAGCTCGAGTGGCAGATCCGCCGTTTCCACAGCTTCCTCTGGGCGAGCGGTGGCTGTTTCAGCGATTTCTACATCCACAACATCGACGAATGCTGCTGGATGAAAAACGCCTGGCCGGTGAAGGCTCAGGCGAGCGGTGGCCGTCACTACCGTGGCAGTGCGATCGACCAGAACTTCGACAACTACTCGGTCGAGTACACCTTCGAGGATGGCACCAAACTCTTCCTCTACGGCCGCACCATGGCAGGCGTTCATGATGAGTTCGCCTCGTACGCGCACGGCAGCAAGTGTCTGGGCGTGGTTTCTTCCGAGGGACACTGGCCGTCGAAGGCACGCATCTACAAGGGGCACCGCCTCGACAACTCCGAGATCACTTGGCGCGCGCCGAAGGAAGGCGCCGAACTCGATCCGTACCAGGTCGAATGGACCGACCTCATTGACGCGATCAAGAACGACAAACCCTACAACGAAGTGAAGCGCGGCGTCGAAGCCTCGCTCACGGCGTCCATGGGCCGCATGGCCGCCCACACCGGTCAGATCGTGACCTGGGACGACGTGTTGAACTCGGATCACGAGTTCGCGCCGGACATCGCGAAGTTCAACGCCGACGCGCCGGCGCCGGTGCTGGCGGATGCCTCGGGCAAGTACCCCATCCCCGAGCCCGGTAAGAAGCAGATGCGCGAATACTGACCGATCCCGGGGATCTCCCGGGTCGTTCAACTCAAAATAAGGCGGCGAATTTGATTCGCCGCCTTATTTGCGGGTTGGGATCCGTCGCGCCTTGGCGCACCTTGGACTGAATTCCCCAGGCTTGAATCACCCTCGGTTCGTCACCAGGGTCGTGCAAATGACCCAGGCGGTGGCGCAACACGACGTGATCGTGATCGGAGGCGGACCCGGAGGCAGCTGCGCCGCGACCTTCCTGGCCAAAGCTGGGAAAAAGGTTCTGGTTTTGGAAAAGGAGCACTTCCCTCGATTTCACATCGGTGAATCCCTGCTGCCCTACAATCATGCCCTCTTTGAGGAACTCGGCCTGCTTCCCGCTCTGGAAAACGCCGGGTTCCCCATGAAAAAGGGGGCTCAGTTTCATCTCGGTAACGGATCCAAAGGCGTCGGATTTGCCTTCAAAAACGGCCGGTTCACCCGCCACACCGCCGCGTTCCAGGTAGAGCGTTCCAAGTTTGACCAGATCCTGCTGACGCACGCCCGGACCTGCGGTGCGGAGGTGAGCGAAGGGGTGTCGGTGGAACGAATCGAGTCGGATGCAGAGGGCGTCTCGGTTCTCGCCGCCTCCTCGGAGGGGAAACGAACCTATCGCGCCCGGTTGCTCATTGATGCTTCGGGACGGGGCAACGTCACCGGCACCCAAGAGGCGATTCGCGAACCCAACCTCAAGCTTCGAAAGCTCGCCATTTTCGGGCATTTCGAGGGGGTTTCTCTGGATGCCGGAGAGTCGGCCGGGGATACGGTCATCGTGCGTCTGAACACCAAGTGGTTTTGGTTGATCCCGCTTCGGATCGGCGCGGGTGGGAACTCCAAGGTCAGTGTCGGCCTGGTGATGGATCGGGATGAGTTTAGCCAGAGTGGCCGCAGTGCCGAGGAAGTCTTCGAGCAGCTCGTTGCGTCAAGTCCGCCCGTTGCCGCGCGATTGAGGCAGGCGCGAAAGGTTTCGCCGATTCAGGTCACGAGCGATTTCAGTTATCGAAACCGATCCTTTTGGTCATCGCGAGTGATTCGCGTGGGAGATGCGGCGGGGTTCATTGATCCGATTTTTTCCAGCGGAGTGTATATCGCGATGTACTCCGCGAAACTCGCTGCATCGGCGGTCATCGAAGAGCTGAAATTCGGTGGAAACGGCTCCTCGCGGTTTCCGGCGTACGAACGACGGCTGCAGTCGGCGATGGCGATCTACATGGAGATGGTCGAGAACTTCTATACCACTCCCTTCATGGAGGTGTTCTTGGAGCCCCGCGCCAAGTGGAACCTGGATGCTGCGGTCAATGCGGTCCTCGCAGGCGAGTTGGAGGGGGGATGGAAACTTCGATGGCGCATGCGTGTGTTCTTCTGGCTGGTGCGGTTGCAGTCGAAACGGCCCTTTATGCCGCGTGTCTCGTTCGATTCGATGGGGGCGAAGCCGTCCTAGCTAGCCGGGTCCCAGATTCACGACTCCGAGGATGAACAGGCATGACTTTTTGCAGACGGGCTGGCTGGCTGGCAGCGCTTTGGGGGCACTGCTTTGCCTTGCCGGATGCGTGGGCCCCAAACTGGGTCCCGTTGATCTTCGAGAGCCCGGCTGGGTGGTTCGGGAATCCCAGGTCGTCTGGCGTCCCCGGCGGGAAGCGCCCGAATTGGTGGGGGAGTTGATGGTGGCCATGAATCCGGATGGACGCCGTTTCGTTCAGCTCAGCAAACAGTCGCTGCCCCTCATCACTGCGCAGGAATCGGTGCTGGGATGGAACCTCAGTTCGACGCTGCGCCGCGGCCGGTTTGGCGGACCGCTGCCGCCGACGGATCGAGTCCCTTGGTTTCAGTTCTCTGCGATCCCGCCAACCCCTCCGACGTCTTCCCGGTGGAAGCTGGAGAGGCACACCAATGGCTGGTGGCGATTGAGTAACTTCAAGACCGGCGAACTGGTGGAGGCGGGAATTCCTTGAGCCGGACGCGACAAAGGATTGTCGGCGTGTTGTTCCTGATGGCCCTGGTCATTGGACTGGTTCGGCTTCGGTTTGATGCGGACATCTTCAACCTCCTTCC
>JANXMD010000245.1 GCA_025354845.1 Verrucomicrobiota bacterium
CTCCCTGATCGCCAACACGGCCCCGGTGGCCTTTGGCAGCATTGGCATCCCCATCACCACACTGGCCCAGGTGACCGGTCTCGATCTCATGCGACTTTCCGCCATGGCGGGTCGGCAACTCCCGGTCTTCTCGGCGATCATCCCGTTCTGGATCGTCTGCGCCATGGGAGGATGGCGTGCCGCCGTTGGTGTGTGGCCGGTGGCCGTGGCTGCCGGCGGGGCATTTGCGGTGACGCAATTCCTGGTTTCCAATTTTCACGGTCCGTGGGTGGTCGATTCCCTCGCGGCGCTGGCCAGTATTGGGGCCGTGTTGCTCGTGCTGCGCGTGTGGCGCCCGAGGGAAATCACGGCAGGTGCCTCCCTGCCGGCCGGGGCGGCGCGAGGCTCGAAGTTCGGAGCGTGGGTGCCGTGGCTGATCCTCACCGCGTTCATTTTCCTCTGGGGTATGCAGCCGGTAAAGCAGGCCCTTGAGAGCGTGTTCACCTGGTCCATTCCAACCCCGGGGCTCCACCTGTTGGTGCAACGGGTTCCGCCGGTGGTGGCGGAACTCCGGCCGGAGAAGGCCGAATTTAAGCTGAACCTACTCTCGGCCACCGGCTCCGGAATCCTGCTTGCCGGGCTAGTGGCGGGCGTCGTGATGGGGTTCTCGGCTCGGGAATTGTTGCGTCTTTGGCTGGGAACTCTGGGACGAATTCGTCATTCATTGCTCACCATTGCGGCCATGCTCGCCCTGGGAAACGTCACCAAGTACTCGGGCACCGACGCGACATTGGGACTGGCCCTGGCGGGTACGGGGGCGTTCTATCCGTTTTTCGGGACGCTGCTTGGCTGGTTGGGCGTTGCGCTTACCGGATCCGACACGGCGTCCAACGTGCTGTTTGGCTCCCTGCAGCGCATCACTGCGGAACAGATTGGCATTGATCCGTACCTGATGGCGGCGGCGAACTCCACGGGCGGAGTGATGGGCAAGATGATCGACGCGCAGAGCATCGTGGTGGCCGGCACCGCGACGCATCATTCGGGGCAGGAGGGAAAGATTCTGCGCTTTGTGTTCCTGCACTCGCTGGTGCTGGCGGTCCTGATCGGCCTCTGGGTGGCCGCCATGGCCCACTGGCCCTGGCTCACCGGTTCCCACTAAACCCGGGCCTGCTTCGATCTCCGATCTCCGAACTCCGATTTGCGATCTTCGATTCTCACCGCTTGCGGCGAGCAGGGCCGAAGAAGTAGCCGCCGGTGAGGCGGACACCCTTCACCTTGCGGTCGGCGAGCACGCCGTGGCCGGCTTTGCCGTCATCGAACAAGGCGGTGTAGTCGTAGGTAAAGTTGTCCAGCTTCAGCCGGGGGATCGTCTGCCCGATAAATCGTTCGATGGAGCGGACGTCGCCGGCGTCTTCCGCGACCATCAGCGTGAGGGCGTCACCGGTGGCCTTGGCACGGCCGGTGCGACCGATGCGGTGGACATAGTCCTCGGGATGCTGCGGCACGTCGTAGTTGACGACGTGCGTGACGTCCGCGATGTCGAGCCCGCGGGCCGCGATGTCCGTGGCCACGAGCACCTCGTACTTGCCTTCCTTGAAGCCGGCCAGCGCGCTCTCGCGGTCCTTCTGCGAACGGTCCGAGTGGATCGCTGCCGCCCGGTGGTTGTCCCTCTTGAGCAGGGCCTCAATGTCGTCGGCTCGGCGGCGGGTGCGGCAGAAAATGATGACCGACTCGTAATGGATATGGTCGAGCAGCGCGCAGAGCAGGTCCTTCTTCTGGCGTTCGGCCACCGGATACAGCACGTGCTTCACCGTCTCGGCAGGCGTGCGGCGCGCGCCAATCTCGATGGTGGTCGGGGTGCGCATTGCCCACTGAATGAGGGTCTCGATGGCGGGCGGGACCGTGGCGGAAAACAGCGCGGTCTGCCGATCCTTGCCGCAGCGCTCCACAATCCGCTTCACGTCGGGGAGGAAGCCCATGTCCAACATGCGGTCCGCTTCGTCGAGCACCAGATGCTTCACCCCACTGAGGTCAACCAGGCGCTCCTGAATGTGGTCGAGCAACCGTCCTGGCGTGGCCACGAGAATATCGACGCCAGCCTTCAGTTCGTCGCGTTGCTTGCCATAGCCGACGCCGCCGAACACCACGCTGACGGTCAGGTTGGTGAAGCGGGCGAACTTCTTGAAGCTTTCCTCGGTCTGCGAGGCGAGTTCACGGGTGGGCTCCAGGATCAAGCAGCGCGGGCCGGGCCCGTGGGTGCCGATCTGATGAATGATGGGGAGGGCGAACGCGGCCGTTTTGCCGGTGCCGGTCTGGGCCGATCCGATGACATCCTTGCCCTCGAGCATGAGGGGGATCGCTTTCTCCTGGATCGGTGTCGGCTCCTTGTAGCCCATCGCCTCAACGGCATCGAGCAAGGCAAGGCGGAGACCGAAATCGTGGAACTGCATGGCGGAGACTAACTGAGCGCGAAGCGGGGCGGAAGCGGTTTCGCCGCTTCGCCCCGTGTGTCAACCGAGCGAATCAGGCTCCGTACTTGTCGAACATCTTCGCGTTCGCCTGCATGAGCCGCATGAGGTATTTGGCCTCGAAGATGCCCAAGCTGCCGCCGTTGGCGCCGGTCTCAGTGAAGCGTTGGAGCTTGTCGGAGCCGCTGTACGCGGAATGCAAGAGCACGGGCTGCGGGTGCCAGGAGTGGCCCTTCACCGCGGCCGGCGTGGAGTGGTCTCCCGTGATGGCGAGCACGTCCGGCTTGCGGGCGAGCAGGATGGGCAGCGCGGCGTCAAAGTCTTCGATCGCTGCCACCTTCGCAGCAAAGTTGCCGTCTTCACCGGCCTTGTCGGTGTACTTGAAGTGGATGAAGAAGTAGTCGTAGTTGTCGTATTCCTTCACGTAGCGCTCAAACTGCTGTGCGATGGTCTCCGGCCCTTCGATTTTGGTCATGCCGACGAGTTGGCTCAGACCCTTGTACATCGGGTACACGGCGAGGGCCGCGGCCTTGAGGCCGTAGCGCTGCTCGAGGGTCGGGATGTCGGGCTGGTGGGCCACGCCGCGCATCAGGAAGCCATTCGCAGGCTTTTCCTTCGCGAGTAGAGGCAGTGCGACCTTGTAAAAATCGGCGACGAGCTTGGCGACCTTCTTTTGTCCCGCGTTGGTGGAATCGATCGGCTTGGCGGTCGCAATGGGCAATCCCTCGCGGTTGGGATCGGTGTCGGTCAGCGGGCCTTCCAGTCCGGCACCCCGGAAGACAATGACGAAACGGTGCTCTTTGCCCGGGTAGATGAACACCTGGTTGGTGCCGATCTTTTTGATTTTTGCAGAGAGGATCCCGCAGAGGCGTTCGCAGACCTCGGTGGCGATGCGGCCGGCGCGGCGGTCGGTGACCAGGCCCTTGGCGTCGAGGCTGCAGAAGTTCGCTCGCGCCGCGACGTCGCCGTTCTTGAGCTCGATCCCGAGACCGAGC
>JANXMD010000249.1 GCA_025354845.1 Verrucomicrobiota bacterium
GTCGTTCCAGCGCCAGGGCTTCCTTCGCTACAATCTGGCGGCGCATCCCGGCGATGAGCTGATCTTGATGAATCATCCAGGCGTTCAGCGCGAGAAAGGCGACCCCGACGACAATGGCCAGGCTGGAACTGAGCGTGAGCACCGCCACGGGGGAGGCAGCGAGTCCGGCAGCCACCAAACCGGCCGCCAGCGTGGGGGGCGCATTCTGGCTCCCCAGGACGGCCAACCCAACCGCGAGGGTTGTGATCGGGACGGTTTTACCCCGCGCCTCCAGGGTTTCCCGGAGTTTATGGAGGGCCCGTTCAACCCGTTTGCGGGCGGCATCCTCGCTCACTCCGAGGTTGGCGCCGACGGTACGCAGGTCTTGCCGACACAAGAACCGGAGGATGAGGACCCGTCGTTCGGATTCGGCCAGCCGGGCGAGCGCTTCATCGAGCAACGGGAGTGGGTCATCCTCGTCGACGGCGGGTGGGGCAGGAGGGTCCTGATGGTGCATGGCTTCGGTCTCCCTGTTTTGACGTCGGTGCTCAGTACGGCGGACTTTGGCCGCGGCGAACGACGCGGCCCGATAGAGCCAGGCGGCGAGGACCTCGTGGTGTCGCAATTGACTCGCCTTCCGGGAGAGGTCGACGAACACCGTTTGAGCGACGTCGCGGGCGGACTCCGGATCCCCCGTCACGCGGCAAGCGGCGCCGTAGACGAGGTCCATATGTCGCTTCACCAAGGTGGTGAACGCCTCTTCATCCCGAGTCTCGGCGAACTTCTGCAGCAATTCCTGGTCGGTGATCATTCGTTCTTCGGCGCATGGCGAACCCTCAACCTGAAGCGGAAGGTTCTGTGATGTACACCCTCACCCGCCTGAATCGGACGAAGAATTCTTTCCGAACACTGCGAGCCCCGCCGGTTGTCGGAGTGCCGGGCACCAGTCCGGCTCGGAGGCGGCGTACTTCGAGTCCGAGCAGAATGATGCCAATTCACTGCTCGCTAGCCGGACGGGGAACTTAACGTGGTTGCGAGGTGCTACGCTGGGGGCGAGCCACCCGCGCGCTTAGTTGCCGCGGAGTCGGTAGTAGCGGGCTTCGCGACCTGCCACGAGCGGTTCGTAGTGCACGCGCTCGCTGTCCACCGTCGCCTCACTTCCCGAGGCCGGCGCCCAAGACGAAGCGTCGCCAAGATCACCGGTCGATTCCAAAACCACCTGGGAAATCGACGCTGGCCACGCGATTTCGCAGAAGGTTCCGGCGGGCGCGCCCGCTCCCGGGAACCGGACCACCAGCACGACGGTCCGCAGGTCGGGCGACGGCACCGATGCCGCATCGAGCGGATCCGTACCCGCGAGGTATTCCTGGATATTGGTCGCGCCGTCGCCGTCTGGATCCGCGTTGGGATCGCTGACGCCGAAAGCCTTTTCCCAGTCGTCCGGAAGCCCGTTGTGGTTCGCGTCCACCATTGGCCCCACCGCCACGCCCGGCGCGTCGGCAAGGGTATAAGTCGCGGTCCGGATCGGCCCGGGCGGCGTGCCCCCGGCGTAGGCCGAAAACGTCGTCGTCGCGGCAATCTGGGGCGGGTTCGCCGCGTTATAGGTCAACCAGGCCGCGGTTTGATTCGTCCTGT
>JANXMD010000253.1 GCA_025354845.1 Verrucomicrobiota bacterium
CCAAGATCGACCCGCATGATCTGAGCATTCAGTTGTTCCAGAACGGTCAACTGCGTCAGAACAGCAACACCAGCCAGTTGGTCTTCAATTGCTTCCACCTGGTGAGCTTCATCTCGACCAACATGACCATGTTGCCGGGTGACGTGATCCTGACCGGAACTCCCAGCGGTGTCGGCCCGATTGAGTCAGGTGACCGTCTCGAGGTCCGGATCCAGGGCCTCGCGCCGCTGGTCAACACGGTCAAGTGACCCAGGTCGGCAGGGGTCCCGGGTTGAATATCCGGCACCCTCCCCGGCTGTAGGATCGGGCCGTCTGACCGATCCCTGTGACCCAGGCGCGGTGGATTTCCGCGCTTGATCGTTCCCGAAATTCGTCCGTTTCTTCTCTCCTTGCTGCCATGCGCTGGACCCAAACTCTGATTCCCACCCTCAAGGAAGTCCCGGCCGATGCCGAGATCATCTCCCACCAGTTGCTCCTCCGGGCGGGCTTGGTGCGCAAGCTCGCGGGAGGACTCTACACCTTCTTGCCGCTCGGACTGCGCAGCCTCAAGAAGGTCGAGCAGATCATCCGCGAGGAAATGAACCGTGCTGGCGCCATCGAGGTATCGATGCCCTGCCTGCAGCCGCCCGAGATCTGGCAGGCGTCCGGCCGTTACGAGACCATGCGCGACGCGCTCTGCCGCGTGAAGGATCGCGCTCAGAAGGAGTGGGTGCTCGGCCCGACTCACGAGGAGGTCATCACCACCCTCGCCGCCGGCGAGATGAATTCCTACAAGCAGTTCCCCAAGAACTTCTACCAGATCGGCATCAAGTTCCGCGATGAGATCCGTCCGCGCTTCGGCCTGATGCGGGCCAAGGAGTTCATCATGAAGGACGCCTATTCCTTCGACACCACCGATGCCGGCGCGATGGAGAGCTATCGCAAGATGTACGACGCCTACACGCGTATCTTTGCTCGTTGTGGCTTGCAGGCCTTTCCGGTGGAAGCCGATACCGGGGTCATCGGCGGCAACCATTCGCACGAGTTCATGGTGCCCGCCGCCACCGGCGAAAACGACGTGGTGTACTGCGAGAAGTGCGGGTACGCGGCAAACATCGAGAAGGCCATCAGCGGCGTGCCCCGCACCGCCGCGCGCGAGGTCGGGCCGGAGATCGAGAAGTTTGCCACGCCCGGCGTGGTGACTATCGAGGCCCTCGGCAAGGCACCGTACAGCGTGCCGGCCAACCGTCAGATCAAGACCTTGGTTTACCTCGCCGACAGCCAACCGGTGCTCATTCTGCTGCGTGGTGACGACCAGTTGAACGAAACCAAGTTCATGGCCCGCACCGGTGCCATCGCGGTGCGGCCGGCCGATGCCAAGAATGAAGCCGACCAGGCTCTGTTTACAGCGCTCGGCGCCAAGCCGGGATCGCTCGGGGCGATTCGCAACGTGCCCACCGGTTGGAAGGTGTATGCCGACGAGCGTCTCCGCGGCGCGAACGACATGACCACCGGAGCCAACGAAGATGGCTTCCATTTCCGTAGCGTTTCCATCGAGCGTGACATCCGGGTCACCGAGTGGCACGACCTGCGCACCGTCACCGCCGGCGAACCGTGCGCGAAGTGCGGCGGCTCGTTGAAGATCCGTCGCGCCATCGAGGTGGGGCATGTCTTCAAGCTGGGCACCAAATACAGCGAACCGCTCAACGCCACGTTCCTCGACGAGACCGGAAAGCGTCTGCCGTCGGTTATGGGCTGCTATGGCATTGGAGTCACCCGCACCCTCCAGGCGGTGATCGAACAAGGAAATGACAAGGACGGCGTCGTCTGGCCCGTCACGGTGGCGCCCTACCAGGTCTGCATCACGCCGCTTACCGTGGCCGCGGGCAGTGCCCCGATGGTGCTCGCCGAGAAGCTGTATGCCGAACTCACCGAGGCCGGCATCGAGGTGCTGCTCGATGATCGCGACGAGCGTCCTGGCGTGAAGTTTAAGGACAGCGAGCTCGTGGGTTTCCCCATCCGCATTGGCATCGGCGAGAAGTCGCTGGCCAAGGGAGAAGTGGAGATCAAAGCGCGCGCCGGCGCCGTGCAGGGAGTGTCGGTCGACGCCGCAGCGGCCAACGTCATCGAGTGGGTCCGAAGCGAATTGGCGCGCCTCAATGCCCCTGCCAAGCCGGTGATTTGAGTTGGGGGTTGAACGGCCTTTAAAATGAAAAACCGCGCGTCTCTCGTGAGGCGCGGTTTTTGTTTTGGTCGTGGAGGGATTACTTGGCGCCCTGATCAATCCAGGCGCGCACCAACCCGACCTGCTCGGCCGTCAAGGGCTCGGGGGGCTTGAAGCCTCCCGGTCCACCGCCCGGGCCTCCCGGACCGCCTGGTCCACCAAACCCGCCAGGGCCTCCGGGTCCACCGGGGGGCCGTCCACCATCGGGACGGGGGCCGCCCGGGCCGCCTTCTGGGCGAGGTCCACCGGGACCTCCGGGGCCACCCGGTCCGCGGCCTCCGGGAGGTCCTTTGCGCTTCGGGGGCATGACGGTTTCCTCATCGAGACCGGAGATGGCTACGACCAGCGGGCTGTCCTTGCTCTTACCAGCGACGACAACCTTGCCGTCTTCGCCGCCCTTCAGCACGGCGGCCAGGCTGTCGAGCCGGAGATCACCCTAGGAGCGTTTTTCGCCATGGCAGCCAGTGCACGACGCATCGAACAAGGGCTTGATGTCCTTTTCGAAGGTGAGGTTTTTCTTAGTGGAGGCGGCGGGAAGCTTGCTGAGGTCGACGGTGGCCGCGAGCGACGCCGCAGCGCCGGCAAGGCCTAGAATGAGGGCAAGGGGAGTGTGGAGTTTCATGACAGAAGAGGGGAGTTTGACCCGGTTTCGGGATGGTCGAGATGACCGGATAGCGAGGGATCCGGTTACAGCCCCGGTGTTCGCGGTATTGGACGGCGTGGCAATCCCTGCTTGGATTTCCGCGGTGGATCTGGCATTGGCATTGCTCAGGAGTCACATGATTCGGCGGCGTCCAAAGGGGAGGGGACGGGGATTCACCCTCATCGAACTGTTGGTGGTGATTGCCATCATCGCCATTTTGGCTGCCCTACTCCTGCCGGCGATCCAGAAGACGCTGATCAAGGCCCGCCAGACTTGGTGTGCCAGCAACCTTCGACAGGTGGGTATCGCCTTTCACACCTTCTCGCACGACCACGGCGGCCATTTTCCCCAGGCAGTGCCGGTCTCACAGGGGGGCGTTCTCGAGTATTCCATTTCCGGCCAGCCGCGGTTGGGAGACCTGTGGCTCAAGCCGGAAGTCTTCCGGGTATTGTCGAACGAGATGGGAAATGTTCGGGTTGCGTTTTGCCCCGCAGTGGTCCGGCAATGGACGGGGTTGCCCTCATTGGGGGCGGCGGCTACCACGTATTTTCTTGGACTCAGCAGCAGTCCGGATCTGCCCATGTCCTTGGTTTCCGGCGACAACAATCTCGATCCCCGGCCCTTGGCGCCTCCTGGCTCTCCGGCGCACCCGACCGGGTCTCAGGCTGGCGTCACGAGCGCCGGGCGTCCCGACTACGCTTGGACTCGGGAGCGTCATGAATTGCGTGGCAACCTCCTCTATGCCGACGCGCATGTGGAGGGACATCGCAGTTTGGCGCTGCCTCTCGCTTCGACGACGGCGTCGCGTCCTGGCACGGCCTCCGGAATCTCGCCGGCACGAGGGTACGATGGCGGCACAGTCGCGGATCCAGGTCGCGTGGGCTCTCCCATGATACCGCGGCCGTCACCCGGTTCGTCGTCGATGTCTACCACGGCCCGCCCGCTGAAGGGGTTTGCGGCTCCGGATTTCGGGCCTGCCTACGGAGCGCCGAACGCGGTGTCGGCGCCCGCATCGACGGCCTCCGAAGCGACGAACGCGGCGGCCACAGTGCCACGTCGGACGCGTCGAGCGCTGCATGAGGACGTGGTTGAAACCACTTTTTGGTGGCTGTACCTCGTGGCCCTGCTCCTCGGGATCGTGGCCGTTCTGTGGCACTTCTGGAAACGGCATCGCGACTCGACCGAAGCCTCCGCCTCGTAAACGTACACTCGGACCCTCGGACCGGCTCTCAGGGTTGTGGATTGGAGCTTGCCCAGGGGAGGGGTTGTGGCGTTATCTCCGCCCGATCCCATTTTGCGTATGAAGCCACGCTTCTCCCTGCCTGCATTCCTCGTGTCCCTTGGTCTCGCGTCCGTGCTCACGGCGTTTGGCCAGGAGAATCAACCCCAACCCGCGCAACCCGGCGGAAAACTGCCGAAACCGGTGGGGATCCAACTGGTGAAGGTCGCCGACGGATTGGTCGATCCCATCCATGTCGCCAGTCCCAAGGACGGTTCTGGCCGTCTCTTCGTCTGCGAGCGCCCCGGTGTGGTGCGCGTCATTAAAAACGGCAAGGTGCTCGCCAAGCCGTTTCTCGACATCAAGGACAAGACCCTCAGCTCTTTTCTGGAAGAGGGGCTCTACGCCATCGAATTTCATCCCCGCTTCAAGGAAAACGGAATCTTCTACGTCTGCTACGCCGACCTTTGGTTCAACGGGGCGTCCCTGCTGACTGAGTACCACGTTTCCAAGACCAATCCGGATCAAGCCGATCCCGACAGCGCGCGGGTGATCCTCCAGCTCGACTTTCCCTACTGCAATCACCACGGCGGCAAGATGGTTTTCGGCCCTGACGGCTACCTGTATATCGGGGTGGGCGATGGCGGTTGGGAAGGCGACGTGATCAGCGCCGGCCAGGATTTGCACACCTTCCTGGGAAAGATGCTGCGCATCGATGTGAACGGCGGATCTCCGGACCGCGCCTACACCATTCCCAAGGACAATCCGTTCCTCACTCCGCTGCAGCAAATGACCCTGTTCGGTGTGAGCGAGCTGCAGTTCTCGAAGATCCATCCCCGGGCCAAGCCTGAAATTTGGGCCTACGGCCTCCGCAATCCGTGGACCTTCTCCTTCGACCGCAAGACCGGAGATCTCTACATGGGTGATGTCGGCCAGAACCACTGGGAGGAGATCAATTTCCAGCCCGCCTCCAGCAAAGGCGGCGAGAACTATGGCTGGAAGTTGATGTGCGGAAGTCATCCGTTCCCGATTGAGCTCGAGAAGGGCGCGCCCCGAGTGGGCGTGCTGCCGATTGCCGAATACAGCCACGTGGACCAGGGCATTTGCGTCATGGGTCTCGGCGTGTACCGCGGCAGTGAGTATCCGTCGCTCGACGGCGTGTACTTCGCGGCCGACTGGGGATCCGGCAAGGTTTGGGGCCTGATGCGTGACGCCGGCAACAAGTGGCAGATGCAGGAACTGCTCGATCTCGACACGCCGCTGCGCCCGACCGGCGGCGGCGAAGACGAGGCCGGCAACATTTACTTGACCCATGCGACCGCCAACTATGGCGGCCCCGTGGATCCCTACCAGAGCGAGCGCGGCGCGGTGTGGAAGATCGTTCCAGCCGACAAGGTGCCTGCTGGAGCGCAGACGGCGCCGTTGCAGAAGTAGGCTTCGTTCGAAGTGTTGAAACGCCGGGGTCCTGATTCTCCTTGGAATCGAGACCCCGGCGTTCCCTTACCGACGCTTGGATTGTATTTTGGGTTTTGAATCCGTCGTCTCTCCCCGCTTCTATGATCGCCTTCATGAGTCCCCGTGCGCTGCTCCGTTCATTTTTGTTTCTCGCCTCCGCATTGCGGTTGACCGCCGCAGACTTGCTGGCGCCGGCGGTCGATCACGCGACGGCGCATGCCGCCAATGGATTGAAGCGCGAGTGGATCGACGGAGTGAAGCCAACCGACTTCCTGCAGCGGGGGGAGGGTGACAAGGCGGTGAAGCTTCTGCTGATCGCCGCCTTCACCGAGGCGAATCACGGCATGAACTTCAACGGCTATTCGCATGGAAAGGCCGTCTACTCGGTGCCCACCGGATGGAAGGTGGAGGTGACCTTCGTCAATCCGAGCCCGGTGCCGCACAGCGCCATCGTCGTGGAGCGCCCCCTGGTGAAGCGCTTGCAGATGGGGGCGGCGGCGTTCGAGGGCGCATCGGTTCCGAATCCGACCGTCGGCATCGCACTCCAGAAATCCACGTTTACCTTCACGGCCGGAGAAGCCGGGGAGTACGCGTTCGCCTGCGGGTTTCCCACCCACGCCATCAGCGGTCACTGGGTCGCGTTGGAGGTCCGCGACGATCTTAAACTGCCCACCTTGAAGCTCGGTGACACCGAGTTGATGACGCTGAAGTGACGCGTGGACGCGGATGGTTACCGACTGGGACGCCCGCGCGCCTCCTGTCCAACTGGCTTCGTGCGGCGTCGCCGTGCTGATTATTTCAGTTCGGAGTGATGTTCTAGGCGGATGAGCTGGGTGTCGCGGTTGCCGTTCCAGGCGGTGCCATTTTCCATCACGTAGAGGCAGCCGTCCGGTCCGAGCTCCATGTCCATCGGACGCATGAAGGTCATGTGCTCGCAGAACGGTTCGATCCGCAGCGTGCCAGTCGCCGTGCGGGCGATTTGATTCTGGTCGTCGAGGTGGACGGCCAGGATCCAGTTTCGCG
>JANXMD010000219.1 GCA_025354845.1 Verrucomicrobiota bacterium
CGGGGCGCGACAGGTTGAGGAGGCCTGTCGCGCCCTGATTTGAGGTCAGGCTACTTGGCGCCCGGAACTGGACTGGCGACGGGAGCGGCGATCGGGGCTGCGGCCGGAGATTCCGGTACAGCAGTGGCAGGAGCGGCGGCGGCGGCGGCAGACTTGGCCGGGAGCTTCAGCTTCTGGCCGACGCGGATGTTGTCGTTGGACAGACTGTTGAGAGCGCGGATGGCTTTCACGGTAGTGCCGTGGCGCTTGGCGATCTTGCCGAGACTGTCGCCACCCTTGACGTGGTAGACGGTCACATCACCGGCGGTTGTGTCCGCAGCGGAATCCGCTGCAGCCGCCGCGCCCGCACCCACTGCCTTGGCTGCCTTCGCCTCGGAGGGCGCACCGGCGGCCGGAATCTGGAGAGTGGCACCGACCTTAAGTTTCTTCAGATCCACGTTCGGATTGGCCTCTTGGAGTGCCTTGAGCGAGACGTTGTTCTTCTTGGCGAGATTGAAGGCGATATCGCCCTTCTGAATCTTGTACTCGCCCGCCGAACCCGTGGGAGCAGCGGCCCCGGCCGATGCGTCCGCAGCGGCTCCGACGGCGGCACCAACTGGAGCGGTCCCGGCACTCGTGCCAACGCCGGCCGTCGTGCCAGCAGCCGCGCCGACGGGCGCGGAGGCTCCGACCGGCTGGGCCGCCGCCGCGATGGCGTTCGTGCCTGCCTGGACCGGGGCATTGGTGTCGGGTGCGCTCGCCGTGACGACCTCATTGGTGGCGGCGGTCGTTGCACCGGTGTCAGGCCGCTTGGCGTCGTCCTTGTTGCAACCGACAATCAGGAATCCACCGAGGCCGAACACGTGCAGTCCGACGATCAACGCGGCGACCTGAAGCGTTGACTTGCTCCGGGCCTGCTTCTCCAACAGGGAGCCTTGGGGTGCGAGGGGATTTGGGGTACTCATGGTTTGAAATGGCCGCAGGGCGGCGTCGATCGAGGAATGGATTGGGATAAATTGGTGCCGTGGTGACTCCTCAAGCCACCACGATACCAAGCTGAAAGCGCACGGGAATGAATGGCAATGCGGTCTCCACCACTCGGGGAAACCCGGGTCTGAAGTTCCCCGATCCGGATCAAACCCGGATTCGGAAACCAGGAACCTGGAATCACAGTACGTTCACATCTGCCAACACCACCGCGCCCACCACCAATGGACCGGCGGGAAGAACCGCCGTCGGATCCCATTAAACCGCGGGAATTCTGCGGTGCAAGGGGCGAAACGCCCGCCGGCGAAAAAGCACCGCCCAAAAGGCCTCCGGAGTGTGTTGAGGGTCGGCTCATCGAATCTTCAAGGTGCTCAGCGCAAGTACCGCGCAGAGGATTCCGGCAATGTAGAACCGAGTGACGATCTTGGACTCCGGCCAACCCTTCATCCGGAAATGATGATGGAGGGGGGACATCAAAAAAATGCGCCGTCCTTCCCCGAAGCGGATCCGGGTGAATTTGAACCAGCCCACCTGGAGCAGGACGCTCAAGGCCTCGGCCACAAAGACCCCGCCCGCGATGAACAGGATGAAAGGCTGGTGAATGAGCACCGCCAGAATGCCCAACACCCCTCCGAGCGCCAACGAGCCGGTGTCGCCCATGAAGACCTCGGCGGGATGGCAATTGAACCACAGGAATCCCAGGCTCGCACCGATGAGGGCACCACAAATGACCGTCAGCTCCGAGGCTCCCGCCACGTGAGTGACGAGCAGGTACTTCGAAAACACCGCATTGCCGGCCACATAGGTCATCACCAAAAACGCCAGGGAACAGATCAACGTACACCCGATGGCCAATCCATCCATGCCATCTGTCAGGTTCACCGCATTGCTACTGCCCACGATGGTCAAGATTGCCAGCAACCCACCCACGATCGGAAACCCGACCAGAATCGGGGTTTTCAGGAAGGGGAGTTGAACCTCATCGATGAGGGCGCGAGTGGACGGTAAGCGCCACAGGTAGAAGGCAATGGCCGCTGCAAGCATGACCTGGATGAGGAGCTTTAACCTCGACGCGGCACCATCGGCGGTTTGCTTGGTCACCTTCAGCCAGTCGTCGTAGAAACCGAGTCCGGCGAGGACGATCAGCGAAAGAACGGTCAGCAGGATGAGTGGGTTCCATCGGGCCCAGAGCAGAACGGTGACGTCGAGCACCACCACGATGAGGATGCCCCCCATGGTCGGGGTGCCACGCTTAGCCGTGTCGGCGGCAGCCGCGGCGGCGGCTCCTGACTGGCCTTCGCGAACATCCTTGGGTCGGTAGTCCTGACGAAACTTGAGGTCACGCAGCCAGGCAATCACCGCCGGCCCCAGCGCCATCGAAAGCAGCAAGGCGGTAACCGCCGCCCCGGCGGTGCGGAAGGTGACGTACTTGAACACCGTCCACGGCGCATACGGCAAGAGTTCTGACAGGCGGTAAAACATGGGCGGTTCAGGCGGCCTTGGGCAGCGGATCACGCGAGCGCAGTTCGAGTTGGCGCACCAGGGCGTCGAGGAGGCGCTCCATGCGTGCGGAACGAGATCCCTTGAAGACCACCGTATCTCCAGGTTCCAGGAAATGGAGGATGGCGGGCGCGGCCAATTCCACCGTCGGAAACGCCGCTCCGCGCCCAGTCCCGGCAGCCACCGCGGTGAGGCCCGCATTGGCTCCCACCGCGAACACGGCGTCGATTCCCAGACGTGCGGCCGTGCGGCCCACCTCCTCGTGGGCGGGAGCGGTTTCGGGGCCGAGTTCCGCCATGTCTCCAAGCACCGCAACGCGTCGTCCGGTGGCCGGCAATTCGGCGAGCGTACGAAGCGCCGCAGTCATGGAATCGGCGTTGGCGTTATAGGTGTCGTCCAGAACCCGAACCCCGCCGGCCTCGCGCAGGCGCAGCCGTTGGGTAGCCGGTTGAAAAGCGGCCAGGCCGTCGCGTCCGTCGCCGGGCAAAACGCCCAGCTCGAAGGCGGCCGCCAGTCCCAATAGCGCGTTGGTGACTGAATGACGGCCTGGCAAAGTGAGAGAATAGTCCCCGTTCCACGAGGGATCGGGAGCCGTCACCGAGAACACGGTTCGGCCCCAATCCATGGAGCGAAGGGTCGCGGTCCAATCGTTTCCGGGACCGATTCCCGCGGTGACCACCCGGGCATTGGTGCGGGCGGCCAGATGCGAACGGAAGGCGCATTCACCGTTCAGGATGAGGACTCCGCCCGCGGCTGCATCCGGCAGCCCTTCCGCCAAGGCCCCCTCCTCCGCCGCCACGCCGGCGAGGTCACCGAAGAATTCCAGATGCTCCCGGCCGATGCTGGTGATCACCCCGATCCGTGGCGCAATCATCGTCACCAGCGGCGCCAGTTCACCGGGGTGATTGGTGCCCGCCTCCAGGACCGCCACACGATGCCGCGATTCCAATCCCAGCAGCGTGGCCGGAACACCCACGTCGTTGTTGAAGCTCGC
>JANXMD010000367.1 GCA_025354845.1 Verrucomicrobiota bacterium
TGCATGGTGACGATGGCCTCCGCAACCTGCTCCATCGAAGTCAGCCGGCGAACCACCGTTTCATGGGGCAGTCGGGTCTGGTCGAGGATGCAGACCGTGTGATCATCCTTCGCCAGCCACAGGGTTCCATCGATGGATTCAGGACGGCGTCGGACAGTCATGGCGTCAGCATGGATCGGGGTTCAAACCGAGCGTAACCGAAGCAATCGCTCGCCGGCGGCGTGCAGCGTTTCCTCTTTCTTGGCGAAGTGGAAGCGGATGAGGTGATCGACCGGCTCGCGGAAGAAGCTCGAGCCAGGAACGCCGGCCACGCCGATCTCTCGGATCATCCACTCGGCCACCACGACATCCGGCCCGCGCCTCAACGGCCGGATATCCACCAGCACGTAGTACGCGCCCTGCGGCTCAGTGAACGGCAGCCCGGTTTGGCGGAGGTAGCCCAGAAACACGTCGCGTTTGGCGGTGTATTGGGCCTGAAGGTCGCGATAGTACGAGTCCGGCATTTCAAGCCCGGCCACCGCGGCTTCCTGGAGCGGAGCCGCCGCCCCGACGGTGAGGAAATCGTGCACCTTGCGGGCCTGCGCGATGACTTCCGGGGCTGCGTGGACGTAGCCCAGTCGCCAACCGGTGATCGAATACGTCTTTGACAGCGAACTGCAGGTGATCGTCCGAGCCGCCGCACCGGGCAGCGCCGCCGCATGCACGTGTCGGTGAGGTTCGAACACGATGTGCTCGTAGGGTTCATCCATCACCACAAACGCGTCATGCTTCTCCGCCAGCGAGAGGATGTGAGTCAACTCCTCCCGCGTGAACACCTTCCCGGTGGGGTTGGAAGGATTGCAGACGATGATCGCCTTGGGCTTCTGCTCGAACGCGCGTTCGAGCTCCGCCGGATCGTAGCCAAAGTGCGGCGGATGCAAGGGAACGAAGATCGGCTCGGCCCCAGAGAGGATCGCGTCGGCGGCGTAGTTCTCGTAGAACGGCGAAAACACGATCACGCGATCACCCGGATTGCAGGCGGTCATCAGCGCCACCATCATGGCTTCCGTGCTGCCGCAGGTGACCACCAGATCGCGCTCCGGATCCACGGCCATACCCGAAAAGCGCTGAATCTTCCGCGCCAGCGCCTGCCGGAATGCGGGCGCCCCCCAGGTCACGGCATACTGATGAAACGGACCGCGGGTTACACGCTCGAGAGCCGCCAACAACGGCTCAGGGGGATCGAAATCCGGGAATCCCTGAGCGAGATTGATGGCGTTGTACCGGGTGGCCAGCCGAGACATTCCCCGGATGACCGACTCGGTGAACCCTTGCAGACGAGTGGCAGTGGCGGGCATGGGTGCGGGCGGCGGAACCGAAGGGAGCGCAACCCATCGCGGCGCGGATCGAGCCCGAGGGGAGCGACTCCGAAAGGAGATCAACCTTCGATGGTGCTCATCTCCACCGGATCCACCTGGACCCCGTGTTTGCGAAACCACTTCACAGCGGCCTCGATGGTCTTTCCTTCGCCCTCCAGTTCCAGCGCGATGACCCCGATTTCATTGGTCACGCTGGAATTTCGGATGTTGAAGACGAGGTCGAACTTCCGGCTCATGCCCCAGATGAGCGGCTTGGTGGTGATTTCACCACCGAAGGTTAGCCAGAGGCGCCGCTTTTCGCGAAGGGGACGGACGGCGCTGCGAGTGGGCTTCTTGGGCATGGGTCGTTTGGGTGGGCGTTAGGTTCGGACACCGCCAGTGAAGCGGAAGAGCCGCCCGAGCTCAATGCCGGACTGGTTCCGATTCCGTGCCGCCGCTGAACGACATCAGGAAGAGAAAACCCGTGCGTAACCGCAGATGGACGCAGATAAAGAAGGATCTCCACCTGCCAAAGAAATTCGGCTCGCCCTTTCGAATCTGCGTTCATCTGCGTCCATCTGCGGTTCAAATTCCGGGGTTGGGCTTCACCCCTTCCAACCGGTGAGCACGCCGCAATGGACTGCCGTCGACACCACGGCATCGGCGACGCGCAGACCAGCTTCGGACATCCAGGCACGGTATTCGGCGGCGCTGTAGGCGCGTCCCTCGGTCAACGAAAACAAGGCCGCCGAGTACAACGCGATCGGCAAAGGCCCGCCGAGATCGTCGTCAAGAAACACGTCGTGAATCCACAGCCGTCCTCCAGCGGGCAACCCGGCGACGCAGCGGCCGACCAGGTCGCGGCATTGCGGCAGATCCCAATCGTGGAGGATGTTCGAGAGCAGGATGGCCTGGGCCGGAGGCAGCGGCGCGGCGAACATGTCACCGGCCACCAGCGTCAACCGGTCCTGAACCCCCGCCGCCTCGGCGAATTCTGCCGCCACCTTCAGCACCTCGGGGCGGTCCAGGATCGTGGCGGTCAACGTCGGGCTCGTCTGCAACAGGGCGATCGAATACAGGCCCGTACCTCCGCCCACGTCGACCAGATGCCGGATGCCACCAAGATCCAGCCGCGACGCCATGTACGGCGCCACATTCTTGGCTCGTCCCGCGAGGGCCAATGTCAGCGCCCTTGCCGAGGCCTCCTGTTCCATCGCCGATTCCAAACCTTCACGAAAAATAAAGGCAGCGCCCTTCGCTTTGTCGTCGGCTCCAGAAGGACGGTCGGTGCGCAGGCGTTCCACGATCGCGAGCACCCCCGGGGCCTGCGCAGCGAGACTCCCGTAGTCGCCCACATAAAACGCTCCCCCCGGAATCAGGTGCTCCTGGGAAATCGGCGTCAGCTCCAGAACACCGTCCGCGCGACGCTGCACGGTGCCCATGGCCCGCAACGCCGTGAGCAATACATTCATGGCGCGCGGCGCGAGACGGAGCGTCACGCCAAGGTCCTCGATCGACTGTGCCCGCTCTGCCAGAGCTGAGAACACCCCCAGATGCGCGACCGCCGCAATCAACAGCTCGCTCGAGTAGTTGGAACGAAAGAGCTCGAACAACGGCGTGGGATTCGTTTCAGGCAGGCGGGTGTGGTTCATAGGGCGAGCTTGGTGGAAGGGAATCGCCACGTCATGCGCGATTGGACGGCAATTTTCGCCAACCGACGTCCCCCGCTTGCATCCCGGTATCACTCCCCACAGGTTTCCGTCGATTCGTGAACCCTTCCCGATTCCATCGCTGTCCGGCATCCAAGCCCGCGCCCTGGTGGCGGCTCACGCTCGCGGAACTCGCACTCGTCGCCATGCAGGCGATGGCGACGGCGGCGGACCTGACCCTCGATGGCAGCCGTGTCGCCCGCACGTTTGAAGGCATCGGCGCCGTCAGCGCGGGAGCCTCCAGCCGGCTACTCATCGACTATCCCGAGCCCCAGCGCTCAGAAATTCTGGACTTCCTCTTCAAGCCCGGAGTTGGCGCCAGTCTGCAGCATCTCAAGGTGGAGATCGGCGGCGACGTGAATTCTACTGACGGCACGGAACCCAGCTACGCGCGCGTGCCAGGCGAAGAGAACTTCAACCGGGGCTGGGAATGGTGGCTGATCCATGAGGCAACAGCACGCAATCCCCACCTGGTACTCGACGCCCTGGCCTGGGGTGCGCCGGGATGGATCGGCGGCGGCAATCTTTATTCCGACGACATGATCCGCTACCTCGTGCGGTTCCTGGACGGTGCGAAACGCGAGCAGGGCATCACCTTTCAGTTCCTCGGAATCTGGAACGAGAAGCCCTACAATATTGAGTGGATCAAGACGCTTCGGCGCAAATTGGATGCGGCGGGATGGGGGTCCGTCCAACTCGTTGCCGCTGACGAATGGGATCGCCCCTGGAACCTCGCTCGGGATCTCGCGGCCGATCCCGAACTGGATGCAGCCGTGTACGCGATCGGGGTTCACTATCCCCACATGATCGGCGACGATTTCGCGATCGCCTCCGGCAAACGCCTTTGGGCCAGTGAGGACGGAACCGCGGGTGGCACCGGTTCCACCCCCTGGCAAAGCGCCCGACGCATTGGACAGATCCTCAATCGCAACTACACCAATGCGCGAATCACCAAGACCGAGATCTGGAGTCCGATCTCCGCCTATTACGAT
>JANXMD010000379.1 GCA_025354845.1 Verrucomicrobiota bacterium
GTGTGGGTGCGAAGTCCGCCTCGTTCCCTCGGCGGCTACCCATGGCCGCATCGAATTGCGCATCCACGACGCCAGGTAGGCCGGCACCTCTTTGGTTTGCCACGTCACGCCGATACCCTTGGAATCCACACCTCGGCACAGAGCTGTGTCATCGCGTGGCAACCCGTTTGGAGTCCCGCCTTCAGGCGGCGCAGGGTGGCGAACGCGGACCGTCTGAAGACGGGACTCCGAACGAGCGGGACCGTATTTTTCGGCGATTTCTTATCCGTCACGAAACTCACGCCACCCTTAGCCGCCGACAGGAGGAGGCGGATCCCGGTTGTCAGAACGCCGCTTGAATTCCGTTGGGGCCGCCAACCCTGTGGGGGCGAAGTCCGCCTCGTTCCCTCGGCGGCTACCCGTGGCCGCATCGAATTGCGCATCCAGGACGCCAGGTAGGCGGGCACCTCTTTGGTTTGCCACGCCACGTTGACACCCTTGGAATTCATACCCCGGCACAGAGCTGTACCATCGCGTGGCAGCCCGTTCGGAGTCCCGCCTTCAGGCGGCGGCGCAGGGTGGCGAACGCGGAACCGTCTGAAGACGGGACTCCAAACGAGCGGGACTGTGTTTGGCGGCGATCGCTGATCACGCTACCAGCCCCAATCCACCCGTTTCCGCCGCTGTGGAAAGGCGGATCCCCACGTCGTGAGAACCATCCGCTCAGATCCACCGGGGCGGCCTGACCAGTGGGGACTGATGAAGGGAGGAACACAATTTGGGAGCGCAGTTAGAAGGAAGACCTTCCCACGACGATCCTGTCGCCTTCGTCCAGGATCAGATCGGAACTCGTCTCGCCTTGGTTGAGAACGCGATCCACGCTTACCCGGATTGTCTCCTCTTTCCCGTCCTTGCTTTTTCGGCGGACCATCACCTTTTTCAAGTCTGCCATCGGGGTAGGCCCACCTGACATCATCAACGCTTGGGAAACGGTCAACTTTTGACCGCGCTCCACTTGTAGCACCCCGGGCCTCCCCACCTCTCCGAAAATGACTAGATTCCACGGGGCGCGCTCAGCAATCTGCTTCTGGAGCGCTTCCAACTCCATCTTGGCGAACCGGAGGCGGTCTTCGAGCGGACGCATGTAGACCTGCACCAGCGATTCAAATTGGACCCAGCTTTGATTGGTTCGGGTGGTCTTGGAGCGGCCTGCCCAGGTGTTGACCTCTCTGCGAAATTCCTCGCTGGTCTGCTCCCGATGCCGCGACACGATAAATCGCCCCTGCTCGGCGGCATCCGGAAGTTTCTGGAGCACTTCGAGCTCCACACTCAGGGAATCAATTTGGGATCGAAGATCAGCTTCAGAAAATATGGCAGTTTGACCTGGGTTTCCGCTCGGGATCGAAGGGGCTGCAGTCGCGCCAGCGGACGGAACAGCCGCGGATTTTAGAAAGTCCTCTTGCGCCTTAATCTTCGCCTCTTCCTGGTCCATTTCTTCGCGAAGACGAATTGCGGATTGATGGAGTTGTTTCATTTGGCCCATGCGCTGGTTGAGGTCTGCGTCGATCTTCTCCAGAACCGCCGCCTTCTGCTCAGCCATGAGCTGATTCAGCGCCTTGATTGTCGCATCCACGCGGAGCACTTCCGGGTGCTGGGGTCCGAAATCAGGCCCGAACGAAGTTCTTCGGATGGTGGCTTGGTTGATCTCCGCGCTCAACCGGGGAAGCTCGGGATTCGAATACTCCGCCGGCACTCGTGCCGCGAATGCGACCCCCTCGTAACGACGGAGTTGTTCGTTTCGCGCAGTGAGGGACGCGATCTCCTCCACCTTCTCGTTGTACTCCGAAACAGCAGCGTCCCGTTTGGCCTTCAGCTTTGAGAGGACGGCCAGATCGATCAATTCGAACGATGGCTTGGATTGCGGGTTTGCCGGAATCTTCGCCAGCAGTTCGCGCTGCTCCGGATATTCCCGTGCCAGTCGTTGAAGCGTCGTGGTCGCCTCGGTGGGGTTTCCCAGTTTTTTCTGACACTCGGCCAGACGGAAGAGGGCGGTGGCCTCGATGGCGCGTTGGTCCGCGGAGAGGCGAACCGCCTCAGAGTATGCCTCGGCGGCAGCTTTCAGATCGCGAGTGGTTTCCTCGGCGAGCAGGCCGCGGCGGAAGGCGTCCTGCACCGACTCGGCGGCGCGGAGCGAGTTGGCGAGTGGGAGTGTCGTGGCGAGGCTGAGGAGAAGGGTGTGTTGGAAGTTCATAGTGATGTTCCCCGGAGCGTGGCGAAAGCTGTGAAGCCAGTTGTCAGAACGATGCAAAACCTATGGAGTCCGGTGGGGAGCAAAGCGACTCACCGGTTTGGAATTTCCGCCGGCAACCCCGGCTCGACGATCTCCGCAGCTGCGGTATTGCCCCGCGTCGATTTGATTGGTAGCGCCTGGTTCGAATCTCACCCCTCCAAACCGGCGGCCCGCCGCCGGACTCCAAAGAGAAGTCGAAAGTCTCAATTCGAAGGTCGAAGGTCGCCGATTCATACCCCCTTGAATCTGTGTTCATCGGTGTCCTTCAGTGGATTCGCCTTCCGCGCGGTTTGACTCCACCGGGAGAACCAGTTTGTAGCCCACGCCGTGAACGGTCTGGAGGTGAACCGGCCGGTCCGGATCGGGTTCAACCTTGGCGCGCAGGGTGGCCATGTGGGTGTCCACGGTTCGTGTGGTGGGAAAGGCGTTCACGCCCCACACCACGTCGAGGAATCGCTCTCGCGTGACCGGCTCGCCGGGGGTCTCCGCCAGCAGGCGCAACATGGCCAATTCCTTCGGTGTCAGATGCACCGTCGCGCCTTGCGAGGTGGCTTCCTGTCGGACGAAATCCACCACCACGGGCCCGAGGGTCAGCTTCAGCGTGGTCGTCGATCCACTGCGTTGGAAGCGGCGCAGCAGTGCTCGGACGCGGGCCAGCAGTTCTTCGGTGCTGAAGGGTTTGACGAGGTAATCGTCGGCGCCAGCGTCGAGGCCGCGAACGCGATCCTGGATGCCACCCTTCGCCGTGAGCATGAGAATCGGCACCGAACGACCCAGCCGCCGCAATTCCGCCGCCAGGCCGAACCCATCGAGGCGGGGCATCATGACGTCGAGGAGAATGAGGTCGGGCTGTTGTTCCAGGGCACGCTTCAAGCCTACTTCGCCGTTCTCCGCGGTCATCACGCGGAAGCCGGCGGACGTCAAGGCATCCGCCAATGCGGTGCGCATCGGCAGCTCGTCCTCAATAATCAAAACGCGA
>JANXMD010000381.1 GCA_025354845.1 Verrucomicrobiota bacterium
GTGTCGGCCTGGCTGATCTTGCCGGGATACAGGATGAAGCCCTTGCCGGCGACGCGTCGGTAGAAGGCGTCGAAGGTGAAGCTGGGATGATTGGGGAAGCGGAAGCTGGTGATGATGTGGCTCTGGACCGTGGTCGGCAGGTACGGCTCCAGGCCGAGTTTTCGCATGCCGGCGACCAGGGCAGCGTGATTGGCCTGATAGCGTGTGGACCGTGCGGCAACGCCGCCTTCGGCATCGTATTCGTTGAGCGCCTGCTCGAAGGCCAGGATCGAGTGGGTCGGCGGCGTGTAGCGAAACTGCCCGTTCTTCTCGAAGCCCTTGAGCTGCGCCCCCAGGTCGAGACTGAGACTACGCGAGGTGCCTTCGGGAACCAGGAACTGGGCGCGCTTGCCGATGACGAAGCTGAATCCGGGAACGCCCTCGAGGCATTTGTTGGCCGACGAGATCAGGAAGTCGATGTGGGCGGCGTTGAAGTCGATTGGATACGCCGCGAAGCTGCTCATGGCGTCCACGATGTAGCGACGCTGGTGCTTGCGGACCACGCCACCCAGCGCGGTGATGTCGTTGAGGATGCCGGTGGTGGTTTCGCAGTGGACGGCGGCGACATGGGTGATGGCCGGGTCGGAGGCGAGCAGCGCATCCAGCGCCGCGGGGTCGGAGGGCACGTCTTCCGCGGTGCGCAGGATGGCGTGATCGATGCGCAGCGCCTGCAACATGAGGATCATGCGTTCGCCGTAGGCGCCGTTGCTGAGCACGGCAATCTTGCCATCGCGGGGCACGCAGGAGGCAAAGACCGACTCAACGCCGAAGGTACCGCTGCCCTGCAGGAGCACGGTTTCCCAGCCATCCTCCTGCCGCACACCGGCGATGCCGAGCAGTCGTTGGCGAATCGACGCAACACGCTCGTTGAACTCCCAATGCCACGAGCCGGCATCATGCAACATCGCCTGCTTGACGGCGAGAGAGGTCGTCAGCGGGCCGGGAGTGAACAGCAACTGATCCTTGGAGGTGGGCAGCATGGATGGGATGGAGTGAAACGGTCGTAACTGGAAAAGGAAGGGAACCTGAACGGATCCGGTAACTGCGGGTTCAGTGGCGGGTGAAGGCGGAGCGGACCGGCTTGCCGATCCAAACCGCTGGCGGCTTGATCCCGAACACCCAGGCCAAGGTGGCGGCAGTGTCGTAGGTGTTCACCGGTTCGGTGATGACCGTGCCGCGGGCCACGCCGGGTCCGTAAACAATCCACGGGATTTCCAGTTCCTCGATCGTGTTGCCGCCGTGTTTGGTTCCCACGCCGCCGTGGTCGGCGGTGACCAACACGAGCGCCTTGTCTGCAATCCCCGCGTCTTGCAGAGCTTTCAGCAGGTCGCCGATCAATCCGTCGACCAGATCCACCGCCTTGTAGAAGGTGGGAGACTTCCAGTTGAAGCTGTGGCCCGCGTGATCGACGTCATCGAAGTGGACAAAGGTGAAGGTGGGCTTTCGTTCCTTGATCACCGCGATGGCGGCTTCGGTGGTATTCGGGGATCCTTTCACCCATTGGATGACCTCGGCCGAACTGCGCTCGAACAGGCGACCGAAGCCATCCCAGTCGTGGATGCAAACGATGCGCGCCTTGGGTCGCTGCGCCTTGAGCACGCCAAAGATCGTGGGGAACATCCCCTCGGGTCCACACTCCAGCGGCGGGATTTCGAAGCGATTCGTCATCCACTCATTGGAGGTAATCCCATGCTGCGCCGGCCCGGCGCCCATGATCATGGAGGCCCAGTTGGGTGAGCTGACCGTCGGCAGCACGCCACGCGCTCGCAGGGTGTAGGCGCCCTCGCGCATGAGGCGGTGCATGACCGGCGCGTTGGTCGGCGTGAAGGACAGCGAGCCCATGCCGTCGCAACCGATCACCAGCACGTGTTCCACGCCGCGGAGCTGTGCCCGGGCGGGCAGGGCCACGAGCACGAGGAGAAGAACGCTGACGAGAAAACGGATCGGACGCGGGCGCATGGCGGGGGACATGGTGACGGCAACGGCAGCCCGAACAACTCCCCGAAACCGGTTACGGTCACACGGAGGCACGGTTCCGATTTCGCGACGATCCGGACGCGGTCCCGCTATTTGGAACCGGCGGCGAGCAGACGCTCCACCTTGCCGGCAAGATCATTGCGGGCCTCCATGTCCACCAGCTTGCCGTCGCGATCGATCAGCCACATGGCCGGAATTCCCGTGATGCCGAATTCCTGGGCGAACTTGTTCCCCCAGCCTTCGCCATCGAAGTATTGAGGCCAGGGCATGCCGCGCTTCTTGGTGAACTGTTCCAGGGCATCCTTCTCTTGATCCAGGCTGATGCCGACGATCTCGAATCCGCGGTCGTGGAGTTTATGATAGGCCTCCAACACGTGCGGCAGTTCGCCGACGCACGGCCCGCACCAGGTGGCCCAGAAGTCGATCAGCACCACCTTGCCCTTCATCGCGGCGAGATCGACGGATCGCCCATCGACCGCCTTGAATGCCAACTCCAGCGGCTTGCCGAAGCGTTCGCGCTGTTTGCGCATGGCCTCGGCCTGTTTGCGGGCCATGGCAATCGTCTTTTTGAAATCAGGAGAAATGGTCCCGGCGTCCGCGGCGGCTTCGATTTCTTTGAGCAGTTTCTCGCCTCGTTCGGGTTCCTCCTGTTGGGCGAGGCTGAGCAGGGCGTTCCAGGGTTCCTGCCGTTTCGGGAAGTCCACGAGGATGCGACGCAACTGCGATTCGAACTCCGCGAACACGGCGCGATCCCCCTCGGGCTGCTTCCGTCGCGCCGCGGCGACCGCGAGGCTGATGCGCTGTTGGACGGGTTCATCAACGGCGACTGCTCCGACGGCACCCCCGGCGCCCTCGTCAGTCGGTGGCCCCCCGGCGTCGGCGAGTTCCTTGCTGCGGGTTTCGAGGCCCAGTTTGACGGCGTTGGTGAGCATCTCACGGCGAATGGTGATCGCTTCTGCGACGTGGGCGTCCTTGGGAAACCGGGTTGCGTACTCGCGGGCCAAGTCGGCGGCGAAGGCGGCGTTCGTCGCCATCTTGAGACGAAAGGCGAGCTGATCCTCCTTAGTGGGCGCCTTTCGGTTCCATTCGGCAGGGGGCAACGGCGGATTCAGTGCGGCGCGGATCTGTTTCCACGCGGCTGCGGGATCCGCCGCCAGTGGAATCGGGGCATTGGTCGCGCCGCCCGGAGACGGTACTGGCGCATCAACGGCAAAAAGTGAACCGCCCGCCAGCAGGGCGAGCCCCAGAGTCATTGCAAGCCGGAGAGTCATTGGTGCGTGAACCTGCCGCATCGATTGGGGTTTGCGAGTGAAAAGACGACCTTGGAAACAGGGAGGCGTGATGGGAATTGGGAGTGCGCCGGTATCCGCCCCACTGCAGGATCACGGGCGTCATGCCCCGTTCCAACTTCGACTGGACCCAACCGTTTTGCGCCGTTGCGTTGGCCGGACTCGCCGGAGGCATGGGCTGGGGTATTCGCGGCCAGTATGGACATGAGACCGGCGCGATGATCGCCGGGATGTTTGTCGCCTCGGTTCTCGTGCTGGGATTCGCTCCCCAGTGGCGTTGGGCCAATGCTGCGCGGGCCATCGCCATGGCCACGGTGGCCATGGGAGTGGGTGGTTCGGAGACCTATGCGCAATCGATCGGGCTGACGCAGGATGCCAACCTGATCGGCAATGAACCGGCCTGGCGATGGGGCCTGATCGGATTGGCCATCAAGGGCGGGGTGTGGATCGGCTTTTGTGGACTGTTTCTCGGCATGGGATTGGGTGGGATTCGATACCGACCCCGCGAGGCGTTGGTCGGTGTGGCCGTGTTGCTGGGGCTCTATTGGATCGGCGCGCAATGGCTCAACGAGCCGTTTGATCCGAAGCATCAAATTCTGCCCCGAATCTACTTCTCCGCCGATTGGCGGTGGCTCCCCGAGGTGAGCTTGAAGCCACGCCGTGAGGCCTGGGCAGGTCTCTGGCTCGCTCTGATGGGTGCGTGGCTCTGGGCAGGTTGGTGGCGCGGAGACGGGCTGGCGCGGCGGCTGGCGTTGTGGGGAGTGGTGGGGGGCGCGATCGGATTCCCGCTGGGCCAGACCTTGCAGTCCTACCACGCGTGGCATCCCGACCGTTTCCAAAATGGAATTTGGGCCTGGTTGGATCCCCACATGAATTGGTGGAACTGGATGGAGAGCACGTTTGGCACCGTGATGGGAGCGGCGCTGGGCCTTGGAGTTTGGTTCCATCGAGCCCGAATTCGCGAAACACAAATGACGGAGCCAGAGGTCGCGCACCGGGGTCGATTCGCGTTCCTGCCAAGGCTTTTGCTGACCGTGCATCTCCTCCTTCTGGTGGTCTCGGAATTCGGATCCGTCCGCGGTATCAGCGGACTCTACGATCATGGTCTGATTCTGCTTTGGCTTCCGATGATTCTGGTGTTGTGGGACCCACGCTGCGCAGTGGCCGTGATGCTTCCCATTACCCTGATTCCCATCGCGGGAAAAACCTTCGAACAGCTGGTGAACCGAGAACACTTCGTCCCGGTGTGGTTTGGAATGCTTGGGTATTTGATCCTGCCGATCCTCTCGGTCGGGATCCTGTCCCAGCGGTTGGCGTCGCCGACTCGGTTGGGTGGTACGGCGGCCAAACCGACAGCCTGGGCCTTGTTGGGCCTGAGCGGCTGGATTTGGTGGCTCAACTTCGAGTTCTTCCACCGACCTTGGCCCTGGGCCGCCTGGACGTACCGAACTCCGAATATGCTTTATTTCACTGTCGCGCTCGTGGCGATGGCGGGTCTGGCCCGGTCGCGGCTTTGCGCGAGGGCAGTGACACCGAACTCCGAATAATGCCATGGCTTCCGGACGCATCCTGGTGATTCGCGGTGGCGCGATTGGCGACTTCATCGTCACATTGCCAGTCTTGTCGGCGCTGCGGAGACAGTTTCCTTCAGCACATTTGGATTTGGTAGCCTATCCGGCGGTGGCCTCGCTGGCGCTGGAATCGGGACTGGTGGATGCGGTCCGCCCGATCGAGTCGCGGCCGCTCGCCGGATTCTTCGCGCGCCGGGGAGCACTGGATCCGGAATGGTCAGAGTACTTCGCCGGGGTCAACGTGCTGTTCACCTACCTGTTTGATCCGGACGAATTGTTCCGGGGGAATCTGGCCCGGGTCACCCAGGCCCAGTTGATCCAAGGCCCGCACCGACCGGTGGAACCGGATTCGATTCACGTGACCGCCCAATTGCTGGAGCCCCTGCAGCGGTTGGCAATCTTTGACGCGGATCCGAGGCCGCGTTTGAACGTTTCACCGATTTCCGGAACCGCGATGACCCAAGGAATGCCCTGCGTTGCGATCCATCCGGGGTCGGGAGGACGGCACAAAGTGTGGCCGGTCGAAAACTGGAAGCGGCTGCTGCGGTGGGTCCTGGTCCGGTCTCCGGTTCGACTGCTGTTGGTGGGCGGGGAGGCGGACGAGGCGGCGATCCGGGAGTTGGAACGCGACCTGCCAACCGACCGAGTTGAGACTTTGTTCCGGCAACCGCTTCCGCTCGTCGCGCGGAGACTTTCGGGGTGTGTAGGGTTCCTCGGGCATGACTCCGGGATCACCCATCTGGCCGCGGCCTGCGGTCGGCCCGGATTGGTGCTCTGGGGACCCTCCGACGCGACGGTCTGGCGGCCGAAGAGCGAGCTCATGACGCTCATTCACGCACCGAACGGCCAGTTGGAGTCACTTCGACCCGAGACCGTGGAGGCCGCGCTCGAATCGCTGCTGTCGGCGTGGCTCAGCGAGGGGCCGGTTCCGGTGTCTCCACTCGTTTGAGGGTGAAGGTTCCGTTGTCGAAGACGCTTTGATACGTCGCGTCGAAACGCCCATGTCGCGCTTCACCCCGAGTGGTGATTCGAAATCCTAGAATACGACGGCGACCCACAAAGGTGGCCGTGTCACCGGTCGAGGTGACGTTGAGTGGCGAGGTGAAACTCCCGCTGTGTCCCCCCCAGGTTGCGAAGAACCGAACCGTACGGCGCGTGGACTCTGAAGGCGGAACGATGGCGCGCAGGTCCCCTCCGTGCGCGTTGTTGGTGTTCTGCCAAGCGCCGGTCCAGCGGCCACCGAGCGGGTCGCCTGCGGGGATCGGAATCCGCGCCGCGGCAGCCCAGTCTTTCTCAAAGCTTCGGCAACCGCTGGTGGCGACTCCGAGCGTGGCGACGAGGAGGAACAGGAAAAATGATTTCATGAGGCAAGACCGGTGAAGCGGACGTGAAGTGAGCTCGGGGAATTCGGGATCTCCGCGATACAGACCTGACCGTCGACATCGAACGAAGCGGGGAAGGGCACTCCATTCACCGTCAACCCGCCGGCGCTGCGTGCACCCCAAAGAATGAGCCGCCAGGTGTTGACGGTGCTGCTCCAGGCTCCGGTTTCGGGTTCGAACTCCAGTTCCAGGGTTCGTCCCCGCGTGCGGGAGCGGATCTGCCGGCAACAGATGACTCCTTGATGATAGGCCTCCGTGGTGCCGTCGTCCTCATGCCACTCCAGAGTTCCGTGGCCGCGGGGCCAGCAGTGCAGCGAGATGGTCTGCTGTGCGCTCGGCGACACGGACGGGCCGGCGGATTCCATGGGCAACAGCGCACCCGCACGGACCAACAGCGGAATCTGATCCAACGGAGCCTGGACCACGATGTGGCGTCCGCCGGGATGCATCTCACCGGTCCAGAAATCGAACCACAGGTCGTTCGGCAGGTAAACGCATCGCGCGGTGGCGCCGGGTTGCAGAATGGGGGCGACCAGCAGGTCGGATCCGACGAGGAACTGATCCTCGCACGCGGCGGCCACCGCGTCGTTCGCGTAGTGCCAGCACAACGGGCGCATCCACGGTGCCCCGGAGCGACGCGCCTCGGCGGTGAGGCAGTAGAAGTAGGGAATCAGTTGGTAACGCAGGTTGAGGTAGAGTCGGCAGACCTCTTCGGTGGGCGTCCCGAAGGCCCACGGCTCCTGGGCTGGCGTGCCGTGATTGGTATGATTCCGAAAGAAGGGAGTGAACGCGGCGAATTGGAACCAGCGGGTGAACAGCTCCGGCGTGGGAACCCCGAGGAATCCACCCACATCGGCACCGCAGGCCGAAACGCCGCTCAGCGAAAGATTGAGCAGCGTGGGCACGGCATCGCGGAGATGCTCCCAGTGCGAGGAATTGTCGCCGGTCCAGACGATGGCGTGCCGTTGGATGCCGGCGTACCCAGCTCGGGTGACCACGAACGGGCGGGGCGTCGCGGTCTTTCGTCGACCGGTGCGCGCGTGCGCCAGCAGCCCCTCCCGTGACGCTTGCGCCATGGCCTGTCCGTACAGATTGTGCACCTCGACATGACGCCGTGCACCTTCCGGGGTGTGGTGGATGGCCTCGGGATCCAGCGTCTTATCCGGCCGCGCGAAATTCGCCGGCTCGTTCATGTCGTTCCAAATCCCGGACACGCCGAGTTCGGTCAACCGGTGCTGCTCGACTCCCCACCAATCGCGGACCTTCGGATTGAGGAAATCGGGGAACCGCACCCTGCCGGGCCAGACTTCGCCGAGGAAATCGTTCCGATCCGCGGCGTCGCGGACGAAAGCTCCATGCTGAATGCCGCGTTTTAGCACGCCGAACTTGGGGTCGTCCTTTACGCCCGGATCGACGATGGCGACCGTCTT
>JANXMD010000406.1 GCA_025354845.1 Verrucomicrobiota bacterium
CTACAAGGAGCAGATCGCCGGCAAGCTCGGCTTTGCCCGCGGATACCACATTGAGATCAGCACCGGCCGTCAGGCGCCGGCTGCGGGCACCTTCGGATTCCTCGACACGATTGCGCCAGGCAGCTTTGGCCCCAAGCTCAAGGAGGACGCCCGCCGTTACTACGGATCCATCATTCACCTCGCGGGACGCGGTGAGATGATCCCGAACGATGACAGCTACTGCGAAGCGGATCCCGAAAAGAAGGACGCCTGGGGTATCCCGGTGCTGCGCTTCAAATTCAAATGGAGCGAACACGAGGTCCGTCAGGCAGCCCACATGCACGCCACCTTCAAGGACATCCTCTACGAAATGGGCGGACGCGTGCTGGGAACCCCCCAGGCCGACGGCAATAAGGCCATATACCCCGGCGGCGGCATCATCCATGAAGTCGGCACCACCTGCATGGGCGCAGATCCGAAGAACACGGTTCTCAATCCCTGGTGCCAAGCCTGGGACGTGAAGAACCTCTTCGTCACTGACGGCGGACCATTCGTGAGCAACGCCGACAAGAACCCCACGCTGTCGATCATGGCACTCGCGTGGCGCACCTGCGACCACATCTTGGGCGAGATGAAGCGCGGCAACCTCTGACACTCCTCCTCACCTCTTTCCTCTGCGCTTCATGACCTCCCCGAATTCCCTCGATCTGCCCCGCATCAGCCGCCGCGAAGCCCTGCAATGGGTGATGACCGCCAGCGCCGCGCTCGCGTTGTCTCCCCAGTCCTTTGGCGCCGACGGCGCCGCTCCGGTGACCGCCAAACCCTACGGCACCGATCCGCTTCTCAATCACACCTACAAACCCGGCGACCTCTGGCCGCTCACTTTGAGTGCGTCCCAACGCGTCACCGTGGCGGCGCTGGCTGACGTGATCCTTCCCGCGGACGACCGTTCCCCGGCCGCCAGCGCAGTGGGGGTCATGGACTTCGTGGACGAGTGGATCAGCGCGCCCTATCCGGTGCAGCTCAGTGATCGCGACACGGTCCTCGCCGGACTCGACTGGCTGGACGGCGAATCGAAGCATCGGCACCAAACCGCATTCTCCGCGCTGACCGCGGAACAAAAAATCGCGCTGGTCGCGAGCATCGCCGCACCGGAAAAGACCGGGAACGAACGCACCGGCCCCGCGCTGTTCTTCACCACCTTTCGGGGTCTGGTGATGACCGGTTTCTACACCACGCCGGTTGGCACCAAAGATATCGGATTTCTTGGCAACGTGCCGTTGACCCGCTTTTCCGATCCGCCCAAGGAGGCGCTTCAAAAGCTCGGCTTGGTCTGAAGATCCGCGCGTCGGCCAACAAGGAAAACCCGGCTTGCGCGGACGCGCGATCGGACGTAGGACGCTCCAAGTCGGATTAAAGCATCGTTTCCCATGAACGCCTTTCGCTCCCTCCTCACCTCTCTCGCCCTGATTCTCGCGGTCAACGCAGCCCGGGCCGAATCCCCCAAGCGAACCTCACCGAAACCCTCGAGCGAGGGTCGAGTGGTTACTGGATCCCTGATTCCGGAAAAGGCCGGAGGGCGCCGCCAGAACACCACCCGGGCCACGGGTCCGGTCGTGGTGCTGACCAGCGCCGACATCCAGCGCATCGGGGCGCGGGATCTTGCCGACGCCCTTCGGCGCGGCACCGCTCTCGCGCACTGACGCGCGGGCGGTTGCTCAACTCGCCGTCCGAGGCGCTCCCTTCCGCCTCGTTGCTCCCACGCGCCACTATGAATCGACGCGGAGCAATCGCCAATTCTTGCTGGCCCGTGCATGAGTCCTAGCGGCCCAGTCGGAGCCTTCCTTTGTCCGTTTATTGCGACCCTCAGGCAACATCCGCCGCGAGGGGATTAGCGCTCGAATTGGCGCGGCTCTTGCGAAGCTGTTGCAATCAACAGGCCCACCAAGAGTGCAATCTGACGATTCCAACGCAAACTTTCGCGCTCCACGCCGTAATCACGGCAATGAGAAGTGGGGCATTCACCCACTGTCGGATTGCATTGGGGGGATCGTCCCATTCCCGGGCTCCGACGATCCGAGCACGATTGTCCGGGGCCACCAGATTCGAAGGTCCTGAAGACTCCGTCACCAACCAGTCATGCCCTCGCCAGCCCTGATCCCCACCCGCAATTCATCGAGCGCCTGCGCCGCATCCGATGAGCGCGCACCGATGCGGTCGTCCTGCAGGTCGTCCTGCAGGTCGTCCTTCGGCGGCAGTCGAGGCCGCCTCGCGCTCGCGACTCTTTCGCTGGCGATCCTGCTTCTTCCCACGCACGCCCTTTCGTTCCTGAAAGCACCCGTCTTCCGGTCCTCGACCAATGCCCCCTTGGCCGGTACATTGGAATTGAGTACGGACGCGGATTCGCGGGTTGGGGTCACCATTGACGACGGCTTCGCGGTCCGAACCCGCTTCTTCGGAGAGTACGCGGTCAATCACGCGATTCCGCTATTCGGCTTCAAGGCCAACCGAACCAACGTCATCACCGTGACGGTGTATGACCGGAATCGGAATGCCGTCTCCGGGAGCCAGCCGTTGGAGTTTATCACGGCTCCACTGCCCTCCAGTTTTCCCACCATAAATCTGCTGTCGAGCGTCCCCTCGGCGATGGAGCCCGGATATTCCCTGTTTATTTGGGAGACCATCGTTCGCGGGAGCACGGTGGCTTATTCGACCATCATCGATGCTGCAGGCGAAGTGGTTTGGTACGCGCCGGCTGCAGGATTCGACATCCGGCAACTGCCCAATGGCAATCTGTTCGCCACTCTCGGCGCTAGTTTTGTCGAGAGCGACTTACTGGGCCGAACGGTAAGGACCTGGCACCCGCCCGCCCAGCCGTTGGATCCGCATGACGGTGTTCCGACAGACCACGGCACCATCCTGTATCTCGCCAATTCCCTGCAGACGGTGGCCGATCTCCCGACCGATCCGTCCAACCTCAACGCAAACCACAGCACCGCCGACGTCGTTTATCAGAAGGTGATCGAGATGTCCGCGGACACGGAATCCCTGGTAAACGCCTGGTCACCCCTGGACATCCTCGATCCCCGACGCATCAGCTACCTATTCACCTCGCTGACAGCCGGGTTGCCGTCGGCCGGCTGGGACACGGAGCATGCCAACGCGGTGATCGAAGATCCCAGCGACGACTCAATCATCGTCTCCATGCGCAATCAGAATGCCGTCTTCAAGTTCGCGCGCACCACCGGAGAACTGAAATGGATCCTCGGCCCGCATGAGAACTGGGGACCGAAGTGGCAGCCGTTTCTTCTGAAACCGGTGGGTGCAACGTTCCGGTGGCAATACGGACAGCACGCGCCGGTTCTGACGCCGCGCGGAACACTGATGCTGTATGACAATGGTAACTTCCGAGCGAGTCCGCCCGATACCCTGACCATCGATCCGAATAACTTCAGCCGTGCCGTGGAATATCGCATCAATGAGCAGACTATGGAGGTCTCTCAGGAGTGGGAATACGGCAGTCCCACCCTGGGCGAATGGTTGTACACCGCTTACATGGGCAATGCAGAACCCGAGCCCAAGACCGGCAATATCTTGATCGACTTCTCCGCCGTGTCGTATTCCGACGGCGCGTATTCCATCCCCAGTTCGCCGGGCGCAGTCATGGCGCATTTCAAGGAAGTGACCCATGACCCGGTTCCCCAGGTGGTGTTCGACCTGACCCTGACCAAATACGACAAGGCCAATGTCGAATACATCAATTGTACGGTGTACCGGGTTCACCGGATCCCGGACCTGTACGCACATCCCGCGGTTCCGGTAACTGACCTTGCGACCCAACGCGTCGACGGCGTCGCTCACCTGGAATTCTCGGGCGATCCCGCGCGAACCTATTCGGTCCAGGCGTCCGCCGATCTCGTGACCTGGCAATCGCTCGGCACGGCTGCCAACGACAACGCCTACTCCGCCAGTTTCGAGTTCCAGGATTCCCAACCTGAAGGATCGACGGCGCGCTACTATCGGGTGATCACCGAGTGACGAAAACCAACCTCGGTTTCAGTCCCTGGGAATTGGCGTGGTAAATCCAGCCCCGCACCTTTCGCAAAAACGGGGTGACGCCCCCGGCAACGCGGGCGTGTGCGACAGGTCGTCGAGTCCACAAGCGGATTTCCTTTCGCAACGATCCGAGCGCAACGAGGATCCACGCATGGGAACGGAACGAAATTCGGTGCGGATTGTAGTGCTCGGCGCAGGATTTGGCGGGCTGACATTCTGCCAGTCCCTGCGCCATCCCAAGGCAGAGATACTCGTGGTGGACCGTCAGAATCACCACCTCTTCCAGCCCCTGCTCTACCAAGTGGCCACCGCGGGACTTTC
>JANXMD010000447.1 GCA_025354845.1 Verrucomicrobiota bacterium
CGAGGATGACGCCGGCCGTTCCGCACGGGACGAGATCGCTGCCCGACTGGCGAAGTTCGCATTCGTGCGCACTCACGTGTTCCAGGAGGAAGGCCAACAACCCGAACACCTCACCGCCGAGCAATTGGCGGAGGTCTTCGCCTGAGGAGGAGCCTGCCATGGAAATCCAATGCCCGAAGTTCGAGCTAGGCCAACTCGTGGCCACTCCAAACGCCTTGACCATCGTCTCCCACGAGGAGATTCAGGCTTCCCTGTCCCGGCATGTCCGGGGCGATTGGGGCGATTGCTGCCCCGACGACAGCGCTGCGAATGACGCGGCCTTGCGGGAAGGATCCCGCCTATTCTCGGTGTACCACACCGCGAACCAGACCAAGTTCTGGATCATCACGGAATGGGATCGGTCAGTGACGACCGTCCTGTTGCCTGAAGACTACTGATTCACACGGCCTCCCCACTCAGCGGAGGCCTTTTTTTCCGCCGGCCCAAACCAAAGGGCCGTCCACGCTCCCGGCGGAGAGACTCACACCAGAAGCTACCTGCTGAACCAGGCGGACGGCCCGAGAGAGACATCATGGAAGAACCCGAACTGTTCAAGGTCGCAGTTCCCCCGATGGCCAAGAAAAAGCGCCGGGAACCCTGCGAATACAAGGTGGTCGCCTTGCGCGACTGTCCCCTACCGATGGAACTCCAACAATGCGACACCCCGCAACGAGCCGCCGACTACTGGCGGCTGCACGTCGAAACTCAACCGAGCTTCGACTCGGAACGCGAATGTTTCGTGGTGCTCCTCCTCAACACCCGGAACCGGGTAAAGGGGCACCAAGTGGTCGCCACCGGCATCCTCGACACGGTGATCGTCCACTCTCGCGAGGTGTTCCGGGCCGCGATCATCGCCGCTGCCCAAAAAGTCCTGGTGATGCACAACCACCCCTCGGGTGACCCAACCCCATCCGAGGCCGACATCCGGATCACCCGCGATCTCAACCGAGCCGGTCAACTGCTCAGGATCGAAGTCCTCGACCACGTTATCATCGGGCGACCGGGCCATCGCTCTCTGCGGGAACTCGGTTGCTTTCATTGAGCCCGCTTCGACCCCAATTCAGGCAAACTGGAAGGGGTCTTTTTATTTCTGCTCAAACTGGGCGGTCGCTCACCTGATTCGCTGCTTGGATTGAAATCGCCGTCCGCTTAGCTTCCCCCCAACAAGGTAGCTCGAGCTATGGATCGACCTGGAGAAACACAGCCGTCGCCCGAATCCGACGGCGTCGGCCAGATGTAGTGAACAGCACGCCAAATTTGCATCGGGCATCCAATCGTAGCCCACTCTTCAGACCACTGAACCACATGCTCAACGGCGAAATCCGCAGTAAAATCGACGCGCTCTGGAATGCCTTCTGGACCGGCGGCATCTCCAATCCGCTCGAAGTCATCGAGCAGATTACCTACCTGCTGTTTCTGAAGCGGCTCGACGACCTCCACACGCTCGAAGAAAACAAAGCTTCGCGCCTGAAGTTGAAGCAACTGGAGCGCCGCGTCTTCCCCACCGGCAAGGATGGCATCGGCAA
>JANXMD010000469.1 GCA_025354845.1 Verrucomicrobiota bacterium
CTCGTGGTATCCGGTGATCGGTTGTTCGCAGCCGAGGATGAGGCTGGGCTGCATGGTCTCCTGGCCGACGGCGTTGGCGAGGACCTGATCCATGCTGATGCCGCCCCGCAGCACGGCGCCCTTCATCAGCGGCATGCCGGAGAGGATGTTGCCGGTCTGTCCGGGATGGATGCCGACACCGACGGCAGGTCGGTTGAAGAGGCCATTGATGACGTTGAGTTTTTTTCGCAACGGGGCCAAGGGCTGGAGGCTTTGACTCAGTTCCATTTCCGCACCGGCGCCCTTGGCCCACCAGTGATTGCCATTGATGCCATTGCCCATGAACAGGGCCGCAAAGCGTTTGGGGAAGACGGCGGCTGGGGCGACGTCGGGCGCGGCGGGAGTGAGAGCGCCCCACACCCGAATCGATTCCATCCAGGGCAGCGCGAGCGTCACGCCGGCGCCGCGCAACAGGGTTCGGCGAGAAAAACGCCGCGCCGCGTGGGAATTCAGGGAGGGGTTCATGGAGGGGCGCCTAGGGATTGCGGGCCAGTTCGGTGTCGCGGTGATTCAGGAATTGCGGGCTGGTCACCACGGTTTCAATCAGGCTGCTGAAGCGGTTGTGATCGGACTTCAGGCGTGTGCGCATCGTCTGGATCAGCGGTTCGTCCGAAATGATGAGCGTTCGCCCCAGACCGTAAGCGAGCAGCTTGCGGCAGAGATTGTCGATGAAATCGTTCTCCCGATGTTCATGGATGTAGCGCACCAGACCCTCGAGACCTACGCCGCGGGTGCCTCCCGGGAAATCGGCACGGGTATCCACCGGGCGCCCGCCCAGGTCGAGGGAGCGCCGCTCGCCCACGGGGCCGAACGATTCAAACACCAGCCCGAAGGAATCGAATCGCGCGTGGCACTCGCGGCAGCCGGAACGCTGGCGATGCTGCTCAAGCGCCTCGCGGAGGGTCAGCGTCCCAAGGCTCTTCTCATCCTTGGGCAGCTCCGGCACCACTGCGGGCGGCGGTGGGATTCGCTCGCCCAGAATTCGCTTCACCACCCAGTTGCCGCGTTTCACCGGACTGGTGCGCAAGCCGGGAGAATTCGCGGTGAGGAACGCCGCCATTGGGAGCAGACCCCCGCGCCCGGCCGCCCGCGCGTCGGCCACGTGGACCCAGGTGTTGGTGCCCGCGGGAATGGGCTCGATGCCGTAGTGTTTGGCCAGCGGCCCGTTCACGAAGGTGTCGCGGGCGTAGAGCAGGTCGGTCACTGGTCGATCCTGTTGCACGACATCGAGGACGAAGCGCAATGGCTCCTCGAACATCGCGTTGCGCAGGTCGTTGTTGAAGGCGGGGAAGCGGTCGCGATCGACGCTGTTGATCTGCTCGAACCGGCGGAAATCGAGCCAGTTTCCGGCAAATTCGGTGACGAAGTTTCGAGCGTGTGGATCCTGCATCAGGCGTCGGAGCTCGGCCCGCAGGACCTTTGGTTGATGCAAGGTGCCTGCCTTCGCCAATGCCTGAAGCCGATCATCCGGCTGACTCGACCACAGAAAGAAACTCAACCGGCTCGCGAGCGCCAGGTCGGAAAGCGGTCTGGAGGGGATCGGTCCGTCCGGTGTTCGGTTGGCGGCGGTCGCGCTTGCCGACCGGCCTGCCGCCTCCACCAGATCCATGCGAAACAGAAAGTTCGGCGACAACAGCACGCGGGCCACGCAGTCGCGCAACGCCTCCTCGTGATCGAGCCCGTTGGTTGTTCTGGACTCGCGATAAAACGCGCGGAGATCCTGGCGCTCGGGCTCACTGAGCGGACGTCGGTAGGCGCGCGCTGCGAAACGTTCGAGCGCTTCGATCTGCGCGGGCTCGGCGGCCGCGCGCAGGTGTTCGACGCGGGCGATGTTGGTGGTGACGAGGGCGAAGTGATCGCGAATCGCCTGCTGTGCGGTTTCGCTCGCGTGGTTCTGTACGGCTTTAGCAAGATACAGCGCGCCCAAATTACTCAGCCTTGCCGGCGTCAGAATCGATAGGTCTTCCGGACGGTACGCGTCGAATTCCTGATCCCGCATGAAAATGGAGTCCGTTCGTTCGGCCCACAGGAAGCTCGCGTACGTCCGCTGGGGAACCGAAGCCACCACATCGAACTCGTCCCAAAGTCGGTCCAGTTCCCGCCGGCCCGAGTCGTCCAGAATGAGATCGTACAACGGTTGGTCGTCACGGAAGTAACCGGTCATGTTGTGAAACCCCGCACTGAGCAACCGACCGGCGTTTTCCTGCTCCTTCTCGGCGTCGAGATAAACCCGTGCCCGCTCCGTGATGTAGAAGGCATCGGGAAACACGTCGGCAAATCGAGCGAACGCCGCTTCGTATCGGGCGCGTTCGGCCGGATCGGCCGGCACCTCCAGCTCGGGATTGTTTCCGTGCTTCCGGGCTGCGGCCATGCGGGTGGTGGCGGACGATTCCCGGGTCACCACGCTTGGCGCGAGAGCGAAGCCACCGCGTTGCACCACCTCGGGTGTCGGTGCCTGGATGTGCCGTGTCGTCGCGCGGGCGCGATTGGTGCCGGCCGCGTTGTTAGTCGGTCGTGCCATGGCACTCGGCGGGATCGTCGAGGGTGCGTTGGACCCGCCCTCAACGCGTAGCGCCGCGGGATCGAATTTCCTCCGATTCGAGGCCATCTCTCGATTCTTCCACATGACAAGCGTCTGCGATCCATCCTGGATTGGCGGCGCATGAAGGGTCTTCACTTCCGGAACAATGCCCTGACGAATCCGCTGTACGAAGTCCCGCAGAGACACGCAGCCCTCGCGCACACCGGGCGTTGAACCAGCGCCGTGAGCTGGGCTGGGAAGGGTCCGCCATTGCGCCCGCACCCGCGCGAGGGGACCGACGGTGTCGTCGGGTTGATGCAGCACTGTCCAAAGCCGCTCCAGGTAGGGGAGGCTGACCCGCGTCTCGCGGGCGGCATCGGCAAGGGTGGATCGGGCATGACCGAGTTCCGCGCGATGCTCGTGCCGCCAGGCAGCCTCGAAGTAGTCCGCATAGTCGGTGGGCTGCCGGCGGTAGAAATCGACGATGCGGAACACCGCCCACTTGTCGCGATCGGTGTCAGCCACCACCGGATGCGGCGCGAAGGTGAATCCATCCAACTGCAGCACCAGGTGTTCGGAGACTTCGCGGGCGGCCTGAAGATACTTCTTCACCAGCGCCGGGGACATGGCGAGCGATTCGGCCGAATTGTCGAAGCCCGCCTGATTCGCCGGATCCACCGGAAAGGTGCGGGTGGGATGCAGGTCCACGTCGGTCAGGTCGCGGAGGGTGTAGTCGTACTCGGCGTTGCTCAGCCGGCGCGGCATGACCGGACCGGGATCGCCGGCGTGACGGTGCGCCTCACGGGCGCGCAGCGCATCGATCCACGCGATGGCTGCACGACGCGATTCAGCACTGGGTTGCTGCTTCGACTTTGCCGGCGGCATGTCGGCGTTGCGAAGGCGGTCGAGTACCGAATCCCAGTGCGGCAAATCCTTGGCGACGGCCCCGACCGAATCGAACGGCGACAGGTCCAGGTCGCCTTTTCGAGTGTCCCGATCATGGCATTCCAGGCAGTACGCGTTTAGGAATGGCCGAACTTCCCGGGAGAACCGGCGATCCAAGGTCTCGGCGGCGTGTAACCTCCCCCCAGTCTGAAGAGCCAACCCCAGTCCCAGCCACAGCGACAGAATCCGAACAGCCTGCGATGTCCGTGGCCACGACGGAAACCGGAGGAGCTTTTGGGATCGGGCGTTCAAGGGAGTGAATCTTTGAGACTCCAACCGACGGGCGGAAGTCTGAATTCATTCGGAAAGACCTCCGGATGCGGCGACGGGCGGGTTGAAGCGTTGCGAACGATCGCGTCTACGGGGACCGGTTCGGCACGGACTTCCAGGAAGCAGTGATTCGTTTCCGGTTCTCTTCGTTGGTGCCAAACAGGGAGACGGGATAGCGTCGGTAACTCACAACTTCGTCAAGAATCCGGGTGCTGACGAACGAGTTCACCGACCAGCCCGCGAGGTATTGCAGCCGCAGGTTCCGATCGGTGTTGATCGCCGCGCCCCGGCACCATTCCTTGAGATCCGTTGCGTTGCCGGCATAGGTGCCGAGGAGATCGCTCAGGGTGGGGAAGCCGGCGTCGCGCAGGGAGCGACGGACGGCGAGGTAGTCGGGCCGATCGAAGCGCGATTGCAGCTCCGTCAAGTTCAGACGGGTAGGGGTCGCCTGGCCCAGTAGCACGGCATCGTAACCCTGGCCGGCTTCGTCGTTGCTCCAGAGTGTGGCGTCCGGAAACACTTCGAAGAACGTGGCCATCAGGGTTCGCACGGTCTCACGATTGCTCTCATACAGCGGCACCCAGAGGCTCATCACCCCGCCGGGCCGCAGGTGGTCGCGGCACATCCGGTAGTACTCGACGGTGTTCAAGGCCGCGCAGCCCTTCACCCAGGGGTCGATGGGATCGGAGGTGATGACGTCGAAGGTCTCGTGGGTGGTGCGGATGAAGTGGCGTCCATCATCGGACACCACCTGGGTTCGCGGATCGGCAATGACGTTGAAGTTCTCCTTTGCGAACTGGGGGGCGACACGGGCGGGCACCAACGGCTCAATGTCGCAGATCACAATCCGCCGCGTCTCCGGATGCGGCACGAACGATCCGGCGGTGACCCCGGCTCCGCAGGCGACCACCAGCACCGATTCAGGTTTGGCATCCACCAGGGCCGACAGGTGTCCCAACATGCGTTGCAGCCGCATGTCCTGCGGATCATTCGAAGCTTGGACCTTGCCGGCGGAGTGAAAGTTCCGGGTTCCCGAATTGAGCCGGGTGACCGCGATGCTGCCGTTGAGGCCCTCGCCGAGATACGTGCAGTGGATGTCGACCGCGGCGTTGGTGAAGGACGTTTCGATTTCGGGACGGACCTTCGGATCGAGCCGGTTCCCGTACGTGGCCACGAATCGTCCGTAGGCCGCGAGTCCCCAGGGCGTGGCGGGGACTTGGCACAGGATGGCAATGCCAATGGCGAACGTCCCAAGGGCCAGACCGCCGGTTCGCGGACTCCAATGGGACGAGGGGGAGCGCCTGCGGACGCCGTCGATGGCAACCCAGGCCGCGACCACGGCCAGGGCAAGGAGGACGCGCTCCCCACCTTGGGAACCCAACCAGGGTATGACGACGAGGCTGAATCCGAGCGCTCCGACGATTGAGCCCAAGGTGTTGGCGGCATATAGCAGCCCTACCCACCGCGCGGCGTCCTCTGTGCTTGAGGGGGCCCCGTCCCTGCACGCTGCCATGGCGATGGGCAGGCTGGCGCCCCAGCAAAGCGCTGCCGGCAGCACCACCCATGCGGCGCGGACGAGGTCGAGTTGGAAGGTGTACCACGGGCTCAACGAGATCGCGGGATTGATCGGCCAGTGCGGCAGAGATTCGGGAATCATCCAGGCTGCCCAGCCAATGCCACCGATCAGCGCCAGCTGCACGAGAACCAGCGCCTGAAGTGGGGCCCGTCGAGTGAGGGACCAACGTGATGCGAACCCGCTTCCCAATCCCAATCCGGCCAACAGCACCGCCAAGAGCAGGGAAAAGGTGTAAACGGTGCCGCCGAGCAGGAGTCCGAGGAGCCGTGTCCAGACGACTTCCGCTCCCAGGGCGGAGCAGCCTGACAGCGCTGCAATCCAAAGGACGTCACGCGGAAGCGGAGAAGGGACCTGGGGAACCTCGATCGTCGTTGCGGCAGAGCATGACCTGGGTTCGATTTGGGGCTTCCTCGCGGCGGTGAGGGCCAATGCTGCGGCGCCTAAATTGATCGCCATGCCTGCCGCAGTGGCGACGGTGATGTCATGCAGTCGCAGCAGATAAAAGCCACCAACCAGGCACCCGATGACCGCCCCTCCCGTGTTGCAGGCGTAGAGGAAGCCGAGATGTGCGGCTCCGTCCCGTTGGATCCCGACCTGCCGACCGATGATCGGAAGCGTGGCCCCCATGAGAAGGGTCGGTGGAAGGAGGCAGGTGGCCGCCAACACTCCGCGGACCGCTGCACCGTGCACTCCCGGCCCGGCAAGGACGGAATAAATGTCGGCGAGCCACGGACCCAGGATCAGCAAAACCCCCGCCCACAACGCCACGCCTGCTTCGAGAGCTGCGAAGACCCGCAAGGGAGCGTGCCGAATCCCGATCCAACGTGGCAGGAGAAGGCTACCCAATCCCATTCCGCCCATGAAGGTTCCCAGGATGAGTCCGAGCGAGATGCTGGTGAGTCCCAGAACCAATTGTAGCCACTGGAACCAGGCTAGCTCGTAGAGAAGTGCGGCCGCCCCGCTGGCCATAAAAAGCAGGGAAATTCGGAGATCCGGACGGGATGCGTCCGTCCTGGTGGCGACGGGAAGTGGGGCGGGAGGCGCCGAGGGCATGAAGGCGGTTGGACGGAGGTGCTGCCTCTCGTGACCGTCGA
>JANXMD010000539.1 GCA_025354845.1 Verrucomicrobiota bacterium
GGCGACGCTGAAGCTCACCGGGTAGCCCTCGGTGCCGGTGACGTTGGCGGGATCAGCGCTGATGGTGACGGACACCCCCTGGTTGTTGATCAGGTCCGCGCCGCCCAGTGAGTCGCCGAGCACCTGGCCCGGGGTGAGGACGTAGTCGTAGAAGCGCACTTCGTCGTACTCGCCCTGGAGGTTGTTGTCGCCGTTCCAATTTGAGCGACCGAGCCAAACGTTGACGTCGTTGATGTCGCTCATCTTGGCCGGGGTGGTGCCGCCGCCGAGACGCTTGCCGTTCTCGTACAGACTCACGGCGCCAGAGTCTTCGTTCCAGGTCACCACCACATGGGTGTCCTTGTTGAAGGTGGCCGTCGCGACATCGGTGGTGAATCCCCCGCCCCCGCCCGCCGGATCCTCATTGCGGAGTTCGAGACGACGGGAGTTCACGTCGTCACCGATCTGAGCGCTGTATTCCAGGTAGTCCAAGCCGGTGCCGCCGTCGCCGGGGCCGGGCACTTCATCGCTGCCACCTGAGGAACCAAAGTCGAACACGCGCGACCAGGTGCGACCGCCGGTGATCTTGAACCAGGTTTCGAAGGTGAACTCGCCGGTGCCGCCGTTGGCCTTGCCGTTCTTGGAGAGCAGACCGTTCGAGAGGTCGCCGTAGCCTGCGGTGGCGGAAAGGCCACCTGAGAGTGTCAGCCGGGAGCCGGTGAAGGCCGTGCCCTCGCCTTGAACGACACCGTCGGCGGTACCCACGGAGTCCTTAATCTTGAGACCCGAAGCGTCGGCGACCGCCGCCTCGCTGAACGAGTACCGGTGGATTGGGCCCCGGCCCAGACGTTCCGGGGCAAGGGGCGCCGCAGGAGTGGGATCTACGAAATCCGTCTTCTCTGTGGTGTAGTTCGCCAAGATCTGTGCGTCGGTCAGGACGTCGTCATGGATGCGGACGCGTGCGATGGACAGCGATCCGCGGATGCCCCCGGTCGGCGAAATGCCGTCACTATCGAGCTGGGTGGCGAGGTTGATGGAGGTGCTGTCCCAGGTGTTCAGGACTCCGGCGCCGTCGAACTCGGCGTTGGCGAGTTTTCCGTCCGAGTACACGCGGCTGATCTTGCCATCAAAGGTGTAGACGAGGTGATGCCACTTGTTGGCCGCGGGATTGCCGCCATCGCTGTTCCAACCCAGGTCCGGGCTTCCCCAGTGCCCGACCGCACCCCAACGGAAATCGGAACCGTAATTGAAGGAGAGGTTGGTTCCGTCGGGTCCGCCACGCTTGCCCCAGGAAACCATGGTCTCCTCGGAGGAGACTTCGGGGTTCAGTGCCCACACCTCGATGGAAACCGTCGGATCCACGCCGACAATTCCGGCTGGCGGTGGAACCAGCGTCGCGCCGGCCGCGTCGGTTGCCAACTGCATGTAGGACGTGCCATCGAATTGGATGGCCTTGGTCCCGCCAGTCAGATCGACCTTGGGCGTGGTGGTGGCGGCGGTTCCGGTGGCAACGAAGAAACCACCGAGCGAGCCGGTATTGGTGATGCTCTTCAGAGCCCCCGCGGTTTGTTTGGTGGCGTCCACGTTCACCAGCAGCGTGCCGGCGGTTTGGATGCCGGCCTGGACATGGGTCAACACTCCCGCGGCGATCAGCGCCACGGTGAATGCCGGGAGACTTGCTCCCTGAGAGGCCCTCTTTTTGTTGGAATGCTTCATGTTGTGCAGTGATTTTGCCCTGAGTTGGGCAGGCCTGACATGGAGCCAGACGCGCTAGTAGCCGTGTTCAACGGTCGCAACCCAGGGAATTGGTCTTTCTTATCATGAAGACGAGCCTCCAACCATGAGCTATTGCGTCATTCGCATGTGAATTTTCACCATGACGGCGGCCTCCACGTTCGGCACTTTTCGAGGCTCGTTGTAACCGGGATCGGTTTCTGCGGTCGAAAGCAGGGAATTCGCTTCCCGTGTCTGCTCCATAGACTTCATTCATGAAAACGCTTCTCACTTTTACCCTGGTTCCTGGACTGATTGGAACCCTGCTCGCCGGCACTCCGGTCGAGGATCTCAAGTCCGGCGTGGACAAACTTGCCGCCGCCTCGAACTACAGTTGGGTGACCTCCGTAGAGATGCCTGGCATGCCCTTCACCCCGCCGGCCACCGAAGGCCGCACCGTCAAGGGAGGCGCCACCCGGCTGAGTCAGGAGGGCATGGACGGCAACACCACGGTGGCGATTCTCAAGGACGGTAAAGGTGTGGTGCAGTTGGCCGACGGATGGAAGTCGGCCGAAGAACTGCCTTCCTTTGGGCCGCCTCCTGGTGGCGGTGGTCCCCGGCGTGAGGGTGGCCCCGGCGGCCCCGGTGGTCCTGGCCCCGGACCTGGAAACGGTGGACCCAATGGTCGACCGGGCGATGCCGGTCAAGGTCCCGGGCGCGGCGGTCCGGGAGGGCCTGGTGGCCCGGGTGGTGGACGCCCCGGCGGTCCCGGTGGATTCGGCGCCATGATGGCCCGCGTCCTCCTACAGGCAAAGACCCCGACCGAAGAACTGTCAGGAATGGTGGGCAAGCTCAAGGATCTCAAGAGCACCAAGCCCGGCATCTATGTGGGCACGCTTCCCGAGGAACTCGTGAAGCCGATGTTTTCGTTTGGTCCCATGCCTGGTGGTCCGCAGATCAAGGACGCCAAGGGTTCCGCGAAGTTCTGGGTGAAAGAGGGCGTGCTGACCAAGTACGAGATCGAGGCCGGTGGCACGATGAACATGTTCGGCGAGGAGCGGGAGATGTCGCGAATCGTGACGGTCGAGATCAAGGACGCGGGCAAGACCCAGATCGAGATTCCTGCCGAAGCGGCCAAGAAATTGGAGTCCGCGAAGCCGGCCACTCCGGCGACGAACTGAGATCCGGAGTCCGTTCGGAACGGAATGGCCTCGCCAGCCTTGCGGGCCCGCGGGCAGCCTCGTGCTCATTGCATGAATCTGGAACTCGACGGGGCCGGGGTGTTGATCTCGGGTGGGGCGCGTGGGATCGGTGCGGCAACGGCGCGTGCCTTCACGGCTGAGGGCGCACGGGTCGCCATCGTGGATCGCGATGTCGAACCGGGCGCGGCCTTGGCTGCGATGCTTCCCGGATCCCTCTTTGTGGAGGCCGACCTCACCCGGGAAGCCGATTGCGAACGCGCGGTGGCCGCGGCGGTGCGGGAATTTGGGCGCCTCGAGGTCCTCGTGAACAACGCGGGTGTGAACGACAGCGTTCCACTCACCGCGTCGCCCTCGGAGTTCGTCGCCTCCTTGCAACGAAACCTCGTTCACGTCTTCGCACTGACCCACTTTGCCCATCCCCACCTTGCGTCGCGTCGCGGGGCGGTGGTGAATCTCAGCTCCAAGGTGGCGGTAACCGGGCAGGGGCGCACCTCCGGGTACGCCGCGGCCAAAGGAGCGGTCAATGCGCTCACCCGGGAATGGGCGGTGGCGCTGGCTCCGGATGGAGTGCGGGTCAACGCGGTCGTGCCGGCGGAGTGCGACACCGACCAGTACCGTCGTTGGTTTGACGCCCAGCCGGATCCGAAGCTCGCCCGCTCCAAGGTGGAACGCCTGGTGCCTTTCGGTCGCCGGTTGAGCACCCCGGAGGAGCTCGCGGATGCCATTCTCTGGCTCGCTTCGAGGCGCTCCAGCCACGTCACCGGGCAGATTCTGTACGTCGATGGCGGCTACACCCACATGGATCGCGCGCTCACCAGCGACCACGCTTGGTAAGTTGCCGAGTCGGTGTGGAATCGGTCCGAGCCGCCCTGGGTGCGCACAACGATTTGAGGTCTCCCGGCTCTTGGGACTTTCATTCCCCAAACGTCTTCAGGCATCCTTCGCGGACCCATGGGCGCTCAATGGAAACAAAAAGGGCGTGAACTCGAAGCCCACAAGAAGGGCCAGGTTCACGGCAAACTCGTTCGCGAAATCATCGTCGCTTCCAAGCTTGGTGGCGGCGAGCCGGAGCTGAATGCGCGTCTCGCCGCGGCGGTGGAAAAGGCGAAGAAGGCGTCGGTCACCCGCGACACCATCGAACGCGCCATCAAGAAGGGCACTGGCCAGACCGACGAAGTGGTGGCCTTCGAAACCGTGACCTACGAAGGATTCGGCCCCCACAAGGTACCGGTGATCGTCGAGTGCCTCACCGACAATCGAAACCGCACCGCACCCGCCATCCGAAGCCTGTTCAAGGTTGGCCAGTTGGGCCAGCCCGGCAGCATGAACTTCTTCTTCGATCGCTGGGGCGTCATCGAAGCCACCCACACCGACAAGTCGCGCGATCCCGAGAGCGACGCGATTGAAGCCGGTGCGCAAAACGTGGAGTCGCTGGAAGCCGACGAAGTTCCCGAGGGTGCCATCGGTTCGCGCTTCCTGACTGATCCGAAGGACCTCACCTCGGTCAGCACGTGGCTCTCGAAGGCTGGATGGAAGATCGCCGCGAGCGAGCACCGCTGGATCGGCAAGAATCCGGTGACGCTGACTGGCAACGACCACACCGAAGTGGCCGCCTTCCTGAACGATCTCGACGATCACGACGACGTGCACCACGTGTACGCCGCCCTCGCCTGACGTTTTGGAGAGGTGGGCTTTCGCCCGGGCGCGACGGAACGCACCACCGGGTAGGTCAGGAGGTGTGGTGGGAGGCGCTGGGATGAAAGGTTCCGGGTTGGTGTTCCAAACCGGTGGGTCGCTTTGCTCCCCACCGGACTCCAAAAAATTAGGCTCGCGAAGCGTTTGGAGTCCGGCGGCGGGGCCGCCGGTATGGAGGGGCGGTTTTGGGGCCGTGCTTTGACAATCGAACCGCTACGGAGGGTTGCGCATCGCAGAGCGGAGGCTGTTCCTGGAGTGGGGTCCGAGGCCGGCATCGCCAAACCGGTGGGTCGCTTTGCTCCCCACCGGACTCCATAAGCGATGCCTTACTTCGTTAGGCGTTGCGACAATAGGAACGCCAGCAGGTGGTTGAACTGCGCGGCGGGCAGCGTTTCGCCAAAGTTGTCGGGCATCAGCGACTGATCGCTTTCGCGGCGCTCGGTCACGTTGCCTTTCTTCACGGAGAACTCCTTGCCCGTGCCGTCGGCGAAGACCAGGAGGTCGCCTTCTTCACGACGGAACAGACCGCTTTGCACATCGCCGTCCTTCAGGGTCAGCACGGTCTGGCGGAAGGCGCGATCGACGTTGCGGTTCGGATCGAGAATGTCCTCGCAGAGCCGTTCCGCACCGCGATTGCCTACGCCGGTGAGCTGCGGTCCCACCAATCCACCCTTGCCCTCAATCTGATGGCAGGCGGCGCAGTTCAGCTCGAACAACCGTCGACCCTCAGTCACCTGAGACGCTGCGGCACCGGCGAGGTACGCGACTCGGCGCTCGGTGATGAGCCGGTCGCGCGCCTCGTTGGCGGGGGCGAGGTCCTTGGTGAGTGCGGCCACGCGCGTCTCCCAGTCGGGGAGTTTGACCGCCTGCAGCCGGTTGCGGAGCCCCGTGGTCTGCAAAAGGCGGGCCGAGGCGGCTCCCTGGCTCACGGCGTTCAACAGCACCTCAGCGCCATCGCGGGATCCGGTCAATGCCACCGCCCATCGGGCCTGGAGGCGGAACGGAACGGATTTCATCGCCGCTACCAGGGCTGTCCGGGCCGGAGCGGAATTCATTTCGGCCAACGTGGCGCCGATGCGGTCTCGCAGCGCCTCGGGTTGCTGGTCGTCGTTGAGGAGGGTCGTCAAAACCGGCAGTGCCGAGTTGGGATCGAGGCTGGCAAAGGCGCGTGCGGCAGCGGCGCGGGCGGCGGGATCGCCGGGCTCCTTCACGCGGGAGGCCAGTCGTGGCGCGAGCTCCTTCAATCCGAGCCGGGCGGCCAGATCGGACGCGCCGACAAGTCGATCTGCGCCGGCCCGGGGTGCCATCTCGGGAAGTGCGGGGCCGCCTTCGATGCCGCCGATGGCCAACCAGGCGTAGGCGTCGCCGGTGTCGCGATCGGAAATCTCCAACACGACCGGCGTGCCGGCCAGGGGTCCGGTATTCCAGGTCACTTCGCGCGCCACGTCGTTGCGCGGCGGCGCCACCTCGAACAACACCGCGCCGGTACGCGCGTGACGCAACCGGACCCCGTTGACCTGCTTGGCCGGCTTGTCGGGGTAACCGTCGTGCCCGCACAACCAGAAGCTCAGGGATTGGCCCGCGACGAATTCCGGCGACCGCAACACGCCGGTCAACGGCTCACCGTGGCCAAGGCTCGAGAGAACGCGGAGTTTCTTGCCGTCGGTGCGGGTGCGCTCCTGGAAGTCCCAGGGATTGTCGGTGGGTGCGTTCTCGAGGGGGAGGTTCGCCCAATCCACGGTCTTTCCGCCATTGCCGGTCAGGATCTCTGTGGCCAGGGCGTTCCCCCAGTCATGAAGACTCGCCGGAAGCGCCACACCGCGCTGTTGCAGGCCCTGATCGACCGACTTGAACAGCGCGAGCTGGAAGTCGGGCTGACCCGGGAACCGGCCGCGGACGAACTGGGCAAGTCCGGCGAGCTCGGATTCCGGGGCGTGACGTGCGCCTTGAAGGAGGGCGTCGTTCAGCGGTCCCTGTCCTTGGGCGGCGATTTGATCGAGATGCCGGATAAGAAACGTGGCGGCGCCGGACGACGGCACGGCCACCGCGACATCCAGGAGCGACCGCAGTTCGGCTTCGGACCAGGCGGGCGATGTGGTGGCGACGACCTGTTGGAGGACCGCGGCATCCCGCAGGTGATCGCGCAGCGCTTTTTTCACCACGTAGGCCAAGTGGGTATCTTCGACGGGAACCCGCTGCTGCAGCGCGAGCAGCGGGCGCAGATGCGAATAGTCAGGATGCGCCCCGAGCGCCTCGGCGGCGCAGCGTGCGACGAGGGCGTTGGTGTCGGAAAGGTGGGCAACTGCCAACCGATCCAGTTCTGGCGAGAGTTTGGTGCGTGCGGCGAGGATACGCTGGGCGTGGACGCGGATGAGTGAATTCGGGCGATCCGAGGCGTACACCAGATCCGCATCCCGTCCGACGTCCAGCCGCTCCAGCAGCCACAGGAGGTGCACGTGCTTCCAGATCGCCGGATTGGCCTCCTCCTGCGACGTCCGGCTGCGGATTGAGTTGAGCGCGGAACGCAGTGAGGGAACGGCGTGGGCCCCGAAGCGGTCCTGAATCTCGCTCATCGCCAGCAGGCGACGGGTCAGATTGGCGGAGCCGAGTTCGTCGATGAGCCCGGTGAGACTTTCCGCCAGAGCTGGATTGCGCAGTGCGGGCTTGCCGTTCTTGCCCTTGTAAATCACGCGCCAAATCCGCCCTCGTTCGCGGTCGCGGCCAGGATGCGTGAGCGGCACTTCGTAGTGACCGATGATTCGGTTGTAGAAATCGGCGATGTACAACGCGCCATCCGGTCCGAGTTGGTTGTCCACCGGACGGAACCAGGGATCGGTGGTAGTAAGGAAGTCCGGTTGTTCGACGGCCTGCGGCGAGGACCCGTGAAAGACCAGATGGTCGCGGTTCAACCGGCTCGTCATGACGTTGCCGATGAAGAAATTGTCCTGGAACTCGGCCGGCCAGAGGTTGTCGTTGTAATAGAACGCACCGTCGATGGCGGTGCTGCCGTGGGCGTGCTCCATCAGCACCGGCGCGAAGCCGAGGCCGTCGTGCGGTTTCCCGAAGCTGGGGTAGTATCCGCCATCGAGCAGTTGGTAGATCGGCGCGCTGTGGCAATCGCTGGAATACAGGTTGCCCCGTGCATCCCAGGCGAGGCCGAACGGATTCACCTGGCCGTGGGTGTGCTGCTCGATGTGGGAACCGTCGAGACGGATTCGGTAGGTGTTTCCGGAGTTGAGATCCACGTGGCTCCCGTCACGTGCGGTGACGTGCGAGTCGTTGTTGAAGCCGTGCGTGGCGTACAGCCAGCCATCAAAGCCGCGACGGAACGACGACTGGTTGCCATGCGTGTCGCGGGTGGTATCGAACGGGCCGTAGAGCTGGGTGCGCTTGTCCGCCACGCCGTCCCCGTCGGTGTCTTCGAGCAGCCAAAGATGTGGAATGCTCCACACGATCGCCTTCCAGTGATGCTCGTCGGTGCGAAAGGGATACACGCCGATCGGAATGTTCAATCCGTCGGCGAACTGGGTGACCTTGCGTGCACGACCGTCGGGTCCGAAGTCCTCGAAGATCATCACGCGATCCCTCCCGGTCTTCCCTGCCGGTGCGGGGAACGGGTACTCGATGCTGGTGGTCACCCACAGTCGGCCGGCAGCGTCGAACTGGAGGTTCATCGGCTTGTTGATATCCGGCTCGGTGGCGACGAGTTGGATTTCAAATCCCGGCGGAAGCGAGAATCGGGCGGCCTGTTCGGCGGGGGTGAGTGGTGCGGTCGTGCGCACACCGAGGGCGAATTCGTCCTCGGCGGCTTGGAGGGAAGCCGGAAGGACCGGAACGAGTCCGAGGGCCAGAAGGGCGGCAAAACGGAAATTCATGGGCAGATGGAGGGCGAGCCTACCGGCGAATTCGACGGGAGGAAACGGGAAGATGCCGCGCGTCGAGGGGGTCTCAAGCCGCCAAGAGGCATTCGACGTTTCGGAGTCTCACCTCGGTAGCGCGAGGCTCTGCCGAGCGAGGTGCGTAGGCTGCAGGAGGGACGCCACGGGGCGCGACGGAATCCGTTCGCCCGGCTCATCGGGAGATTCGCCCTACCGTTCGCGCCCTGCGGTCGCGCCAAACTGGGTAGCGCGAGGCTCTGCCGAGCGAGGTGCGTAGGCTGCAGGAGGGACGCCACGGGGC
>JANXMD010000560.1 GCA_025354845.1 Verrucomicrobiota bacterium
GGCGATCAGCAGGTAGGCGGAGGACACCGGTTCACTGCGGCGGATGGCGAGGACGCCGTAGGCCATGGCGCCCATCCCGGCAACGGTCAGCCAAACGAGGGCGCGAAGAATCGGCTTCATGAGCGGCGAGGTTAGTAGATCCGACCGTCGGCAGGGAAGAACGTGATTCCTCGGGGGCGCCGGGACTTCTGGCAATTTTCAGCCGGCCTCCTAGCTTCCCGCGCGTCGGATGCGCTTGCTCGATCGCTATCTGCTGAAGGAACTGTTGCTGCCACTCGGGGTCTGCCTGGGAGGCTTCCTCATCTTCTGGGTTTCCTTCGACCTGCTCGGCGAGTTGGAGAACCTGCAGAAGGATCACGCCCCGTGGAGTGGGGTGGCACTGTTGTACTGGATCCGCCTTCCCGAATTGCTGCTGACCATCCTTCCGGTGGGCGAGCTCCTCGCGCTGCTCTACGCCCTGACCCAGCACTCCCGCAGCAATGAACTGACCGCAATGCGCGCGGCGGGAATCAGCCTTTGGCGGATCTGCCTTCCGTATCTGGTCGTCGGTTTCGGGTTGTCCGCTGGCTTGTACCTGTTGAATGAAACGCTGCTCCCGGACGCCAAGGAGCGCGAAGACCGCCTCCGGGTCCAGTGGCGCGATCCCTCGGGAACGGAGTCCGCACGCAACTGGGTGGATAACGTCCATTTCCTGAATCCCGCCACCGGCACGGCGTGGCGGATCGGATCGTTCAACCAACTCTCAGGCGAGCTCCGGCAGGTGCGTGTGCAGATGGATCTTCCGCCATCTGCCTGGGAAGAGACCGTGGCCCCGTCCGGCCACTGGACCACCGTGGTGTGGCAGTTGACCAACGGCCTGGAGTATCTGCATCGCACCGAGCGGGATGACAATCCGGCCAGCCGGTACAAGCCCACGCTCACTGTGGGTGAGCTCGTCGACGGAATGGATCTGGTTGCCGCTTGGAAGGGGGAAACCGGTCTGCGAATGGTGGGCACGAACGCGTTCACCAATCGTATCCGTTTGGAATCTCCCGAGTTGCCAGGGGGCCGGCGGTGGACGTTTGACGAAGTGAATCCCAAGACCGGGGATTTCTTGGGATTGCATGGCCGCGCACCGGTGGGGGTCGGGGCCCGCCGGACGTTGATTGCGGATAGTGCGATATGGACGAATGGCGTCTGGCGGTTTCGGTCGGGCAACAGCACCAATCAGGTGCACGAAATCCTCTTCCGGTCGAATGCCGACGACGATCCGTTTGATAAGAAATGGGATGAACTGGAAGCCCCGGAACTGCCCGACACGCCCGAGGTGATTCGCAGCGAGGTGCGGGTGGGATCCCAGATGGGCAAGCAGGTGGCGCTGCAAAAGATCCAGCTTTCCGCTCGGGAAATCGAGATTTACGAACGCCTTCATCTCAACCTCGCCAAGCAGGAACGGGCGCGGCTCGATACCCAGATGGAGGTGCGGTTGGCGGCCCCGTGGACTTGCGCCGTGGTCGTCTTGATTGCGATTCCGTTTGGCGCGCCCTCGGGCCGGCGCAATGTGTTCTTCGGTGTCGCGGGAAGCCTGGCGATCGGCTTTAGCTACTTCGTGCTGCAGCGCCTGGGTTTCGCGCTCGGCCAAAGCGGACAGATCACCCCCTGGGTCGCGGCATGGCTTCCGAACCTGGCGTTCGGAGCAGTGGGAGTGATCCTGACCTCACGCGTGCGATGAATTCGTCTCCTGATTCCGACACGCTTGAGATGCTCCGACGGAAGGTCGAGCGTCTCGAGATCCTCAATGCGGTGTCATGCGGAGTTCACTCCAGCCTCGACCTCCGGGAGGTGCTCCAGATCGTTCTCGCCGATGCGGTGCGCTGGATGCGCGCCCAGAGCGGCACGGTTTGCATGGTGAATCCGACCACGGGGTTTCTCGAGGTGGAGGCCGTGCTCGGGCTCCCTGCGGAGGCGGCCGCGATGCGCCTGAAGGTCGGCGAGGGCATCACCGGCTGGGTCGCCCGGACCGGTCTGCCGGTTTGCGTTGGCGATGTCCTGCACGACAAGCGCTACGTCGAGGTGCATCCCGGAGTCCGATCCGAGCTGGCAGTGCCGCTGCGGGTGATGGGGCAGGTCCGCGGGGTGATCAACGTGGACGCAACCACCGAACACGCCTTCTCACCCTCCGATGTGGAGTTGCTGACTGACCTCGCCGCCATCGCGGCTCCGGCCATTGCCAACACCTGGTATTTTGAGCAGTCCCGGTTGAAGGCGCGGCTGTTCGAGTCGTTGGTGCACGTCGGTCAGATCATCAACAACACCCTGAGTGTCGATGATGCGCTTCAATGCATCACCCGCGAGGCGCGCGCGCTGTTGAAGGCCAAAATGTGCTCGTTGACGATGCTCGACGACTCCCGCGAGTGGCTCGACCTGCGTGCCCATTCCGGCGCCGGCGACGCGTATGTCTCGAAGTCTCGACTCAGCGTGTCGGACAGTTTCCTTGGCATCGTCATCCGCCGCCAAAAGCCGATGCAGCTGGAGAACGTGAAGAGTTCCGCCCGCTACCAAAATGCCTCGCTGGCTCGCCGGGAGGGTCTGGCTTCGCTGTTGAGCGTGCCGCTGATGTATGCCGGACGACCTACGGGAACGCTCAATTTGTATACCGGCGATCCCCACACGTTTTCCGACGAGGAAGTGCGGGTGCTTTCGGCGTATGCCGAGCTGTCCGCCCTCGCCCTGGAGAAGGCGCGGCTCTACGACCGCATCGTCTCGGTGGAGGAGGAATTACGCGAAAGCGAACGGTTGTCGGCGCTAGGCCTGCTGGCAGCCGAGATTGCCCACGAGATCCGCAATCCGCTCACGGTGATGAAGATGCTGCATCATTCGCTGGCTCTCGATTTTCCGGAGGGCGATCCGCGGCGCACGGATGTTCGGATCATGGGCGAGAAAATGGACCACTTGAACCGCATCGTGGATCAGGTCCTGGACTTCGCTCGAAGCACGGAGCCGCAGATCGTGGATGTGGATATAAATCAACTCCTGGACGATCTCGGCCTGCTCACCCGCCACAAACTGCGGGCCCAGGAGATCCAACTGGTGCGACGATTGCAGCCCGAGTTGTCACGGGTGGCGGGCGATCCCACGCAACTGGAGCAGGCGTTCCTGAATCTCACGCTCAATGCCGTCGAAGCGATGCCCAAGGGCGGGAGGTTGTCGGTGCGCTCGCGTTCGTTAAGGGCCCGCGGTGCGGGCCCGGGAAGCCGTCCTTCCCATGTCGTGGTGCGGTTTCGCGACACCGGTGTGGGCATGACCGAGGAACGCCGCCGCCGCGCCTTCAGTTCGATGCTGAGCACCACCAAAGCCAAGGGAACCGGCCTCGGCCTGGCCATTGTGGCCCGCGTGGTGGAGCAACATCACGGCTTGGTGCGGGTGTGGTCCACTCCAGGGAAGGGGACGACGTTTCTGGTGGTGATCCCGGTGGAGAGGTGACGGGGTTGAAGCGTTGAAGGGGCAGAATGGAACGGTAGCCCGGCAATGCCGCACCGAGCTTTCCCAGCGCGGTCGGCGCGGCATCGTTGTAGAAACGACACGAAACGAATCCGAAGCCCCGTCAGGGGCGACATCCTCCGCTCAACCCGCTCAGACGATGCCGCCCCGCTGGGGCTCAATCGGATTGCTGTGATCGGTTCTACACAGATTGCGCACCTACGGCGCTCCTCCTTTGCGTCTCCACAGATGCAGTTCGTTCGTGGGCCTACGCGTCCACCCCTGCCTCATTCCTCAGCGCCGTCGGCGCGACATCGTTGTAGAAACCACGCCCGATGGTTCTCCAGCCGTAGGGGCGACATAACGGTTTCAACTGCCGGATTTAGGTTAAACTCTTAAACCCTTTTAACTTTTTAACCGTCCCAACTTCCCCTCAAGGCGCTTCCTTGAGCAGTTGGATGAACTGTTTCATCGCTGGGGAGAGGACCTTGTTCTTCTTGTAGATCACCCCGAGCGGACGGCCGATGTGGGCGTCGGCGATGGGGATTGCCATGAGCGTCTGTTTCGCCACCTCGCCGGCCACGGTGCCATCGGGGACGATACTGACGCCGGCCTCGATTTCCACGGCTCGCTTCACCGTTTCGATATTGTCGAATTCCATCACCACCCGGATCGTGACCCCAGCATCGCGCAGCACCTTATCCACCGCCTTGCGGGTCGGAATGTCCGGCTCGAAGCCGATGAAGCGCTGCCCGTCCAATTGCGCCAGACGCACGGTCTTGCCCTTGGCGAGGATGTGTTTGGGGTGGCAGATCAGGACCATCTGCTCCTCGCGCAGATGCACCATTTCCAGGCGGCTGTCCTTGTTCGGATACGCAACCAGCCCGAGATCCACCACGTTGCCGAGAACGTCGTCGTACACTTGGTTGGCACGCTGGTACTCCACGTGGACGTTGACCGTGGGATAGGCCTTGAGAAACCGCTTCAGATACGGCGGCAAATCGTGGAGCCCGATGCTGTAAATCGTGGCCACCCGGATGGTCCCACTGACGATGTCCTTCACCTCCTGCAGTCGGTGAAGCAGGGAATCATAGGTGGAGACAATCTGACGGCTGTGCTCGTACAGGAGCTCGCCTTCGCGGGTGAGCCGGAATTTCTTTTTGCTTCGCTCAATCAGCAGTGACTTGAGCTGCCGCTCTAGGGAGCTGATTTGCTGGCTCACCGCGCTCTGGGTGACCCCATTGATCTGCGCGGCGCGGGTGAAGCTCTCGGTTTCCACCAAGTCGCAGAAGATCTTGAAGCTTTGGATCTGCATACCGGCCAGAAAAGCAGGTTTTGATTCCGTGCGCATCAGAATTAGCGCTACTCACATTGGGGGACCTAATGGGTCTGGGGATTAGAATGGAGAACGGCGTCCAAATCCTGAGGGCCGTCACAAAGCATCGTGTCCCGGACGGAATTGTGCTTGGATTGGTGCGTGGCCAAACCCACCGAAATTGAACTCCCCGACGGGACCAAGATGCGCATCCTGTACGAGGACCGCGTGGTCCTCGCGCTCGACAAGCCTGCCGGGTGGATTTTGGGGCCGGACGACTGGGAACACACCCTGCGGAACCTCCCGCTGGCGCTTCAGTCATCGATCAGTGCCGGTGATTACTGGTCCCGCTCGCGGAATCTAAGATTTCTCAAGCACGTGCACCGGTTGGACGCTGGCACCACCGGCATCCTGCTCTGCTCCAAGAGCCAGGGAGCGATCGAGCCGTTGTCGCGGCTGTTCGCCGACCGGCAGATCAAGAAGACATATCTCGCGGTGACGGACGGCCTGCCCAAGCACAAGGAATGGAAGTGCTCGATCCCGCTGGGACCCGATCCGCGGGAGGCAGGGCGGCATCAAATGGATACCAAGGCCGGAAAGCAGGCCGAGACCGAATTCCGCGTGCTGGCCACCCGGAAGTACACCGCGTTGGTGGAGGCGCGTCCCCACACCGGCCGGACCCACCAGATCCGCCTCCATCTGCTGGCCGCCTGCACGCCGGTGCAGGGGGATGAGCTTTACGCAACGCCCCATCCGCAGGGCATGGCGCTGCGGGCCATCGGATTGGAATATCGCGATCCCTTTACCGGCAAGCCGGTGCGAATTCGCGCCCCGGTGGAAGAATTCTGTTCGGCTCACGGATTTGCCGTTCCGGCCGGGTTGGAAGCGCGGCGGAAGCCGGTGGAGGCGCCGATCGATCGGCCGAAAGGGAATCAGCCGGCTGCGGAGACAAAGCCAGCCGAGCGTTCCGGCCCGGCGGAAGCGTCTGCGGGCGGTTAACTCTTCTTGGGTTCCTTGACTGGGGCCGGATGGAAGAGTTCGTCGTTCTTTAACCCGGTCAGCTGTTCGAGGCCCTTTAGCAGCCGGAACAGGGCAAACAGCATCACCGCCATCATTGGCAGTGTGACGATGGGCCACTCGACCCAGTGCAGTCGTCCAATCTGGGCGGTTTGTTCCGAGGTTCCCGGCGGCGCGACCACGATCCAGCGGGCCAAGACAAAATTGATGATGCCGCTGCCGCAGAAGGTGGCGGCCATCACCCAGGAGGCCCAGCGGAGCAGGGCATCGAAGCCGGCCACGGTGTTGCGTGCGACCAAGGCGAGGCCAATGCGGTGGGTGTCCAGGACCTGATCGTTGTAGAGCAGCGCCTTGATCAACGGTTGGCGGGTCTTGAGGGTCATGGGAATGGCCAATCCCAGAACCATCGGGATGGCCGCGGCTTTGGCGGCGAACCAGAAGTTGTCGAGCTTCATCAGGCCCAGGCCGCCAGTGACCAGCGTGCCGACCAGGCCGATGATGGAAAAAACGTTCCACGTCTGGCGTTTAAGGAGGTCGTAGATGCCATAGACCAGCGGAATCGCCAGCGCCACGACCAGACCCCAGACCGGCCCCAGGCGTGTTTCCTTGCTCAGCTGGGTCAGGACGATACCCGGGAGAATCGCGTTGCACGCGAGGTTGATCCACACGTTTTCCTGAGGCGCCCGGGGCGGGGCCGCATCCGGGGTGGGGGCGGGGAGGTCGGATGGGGTGACTGAATCCGAAGGGGGAGGAGAGCCGGCAGGGCTTGCGTCGTGGTTCATGCGTTCCGAGACTGCGGACCCACAGGCTTTGCAAGAAGACCCGCCAGTTCAATCCCTTTCCCAGGTCAATTCGGAGCGTCGGCGCATCGCGCAGGCCCGGATGCTCGCCCTGCTGTGGTGCCTGATTTCTCCTGGGGCGGTGTTCCTGCTGTGGCGCGAGCCGGAATGGCGGCGTGCGAAGGATGTGATGTCCGGATTGCGTTCCGTTCACCTGGAACAATGGGTGGCGGTTGGCCTGATAATGGCGCACGGCTGGTTTGTTCTGCAGGCCAGTCGACGCCCGCCCCCGGACGAGGCGGAGACTGAATCCCACTTGCCCACCGACTGATCCCCGCGGATGGTTTGTCGCACCGAACTGCCCATGCCGCTTTACGAATACGAGCTTTGTGATGGCAACTGCGCCGCGTGCGGAGGGCGTTTCACTCTCCGTCGTCCAATTACCGCACCCGAGCTCAAGGCTTGTCCGGCCTGCCGGAAACCCATTCGGAAGCTGATTTCCGGCTTCAATACCCCTTCCATCACCAAGCCGGTGTCGATCTCCGACGCCAAGAAGGCG
>JANXMD010000571.1 GCA_025354845.1 Verrucomicrobiota bacterium
CAGGGTGCGGAATTGTTGTGGACCCGTAAGCCGGGGGTGCTGACCCCGCTCCAGGTCGTGGATATTTTTCGTCTCAAGACGGCGCCGGCCTTCGAGGTCGCCCTGAGGCTTGGCGCATTGTACGCCGGCCAGCATGAGGAATGCAGCGACGTGTTGGGGGCCTTCAGCCGCGCCCTGGGCATTGCCTACCAGATTCGTGACGACCTGAGCGACCTGGGTGTGTCGGGAGAAACCGACGACATTGCAGGCCTCCGGCCCTCGCTGGTTCTGGCGATCGCCCGGGAACGCGCGTCGGGTGAGAAGCGTGCGCTTATGGATCGTCTCTGGCGCCGCGAAGTGACCCCCGATTCCGCTGAGATCGAAGCGCTCTGCCGCGACCTCAAGGCGGATGAACGCAGCCAGCACCTGCTCGAAAGCTACAAGGAAGAGGCGATCCGCTCCTTGGCGGAGCTGGAGCATCCGAGCCTGAAGGGCCTGCTCCGTCGTGTGGTGGGAAAGATCTTCAACGACGTGGAAATCAAGGGCTGGTGCAAAGAGCAGGAAGAGCGCAATGCCGTCAATGCGCTGGACGCCGTGGTGCCCCGCGGCGATGCAGTGACGGCGTGAGCCTGCGTCTCCAGTTGCTGCAGATCGCCCGGTTGTCCCCGAGGTTGCTGGGCGATTCCACGGATCTGGTGCGCCAGTTTCTAGCCCGCCAGTTTGGTCCAGATGGGGCCGCCTGCGATCGCGGCGGCAAACCGGATCTCTATTACACCGTCTTCGCACTCGCTGCGGCCCAGGCGTTGGAGGTTCCGATTCCGGCTGAACGCCTGCGAGCGTGGCTGGAATCCCATGGCGACGGCGACGGACTCGACTTCGTTCACCTTTCCACGCTGGCTCGCTGCTGGGCAGCGGTCGGCGGACCCTTGCCGCCGGCGCCGCGAATCGACGCCTTGCTTGAACGCATTGAGACGTATCGCAAGGCGGATGGCGGCTATGAAGGCGATCGGTCCGTCGCCCACGGAACCGCGTACGGGGCATTCGTCGCTCTGGGAGCCTATCAAGATCTCAGCCGCACTCCTGGCCGCTCGTTGGAGTTGATCCGCAGTCTCAAGCGCCTCGAAACACCCGATGGAGCGTGGAGCAACGCGCCGGGGATGAAGTTTGGTTCGTTGAACGCCACGGGGGGCGCGGTGACTTTGATTCGACATCTCGGATTTCCTGTGAATCAGGAGGTAGGGGACTGGCTGCTGCGTCAGGTGCATCCGGAGGGAGGATTCCTAGCGGTGCCCGGGGCGCCGATTCCGGATCTGTTGTCCACTGCCACCGCGTTGCATGCCCTCGCGGCAATGGATCGTCGAATTCCCAGTCTGGTGCATGAGCGTTGCCTCGACTTCATCGACACCCTCTGGTCGGCCGAGGGTGGGTTTCACGGCCATTGGGCGGATGATTTCCTCGACCCAGAGTACACGTTCTATGGCCTGCTGGCCTTGGGACATCTCAGCCTGTGAACGCGGAACTCCAGGAAAGGATTGCCGCTGCGCAACGACGGATTCGGGGACTGCTGCGGGCGAGTGCGGGTGAGTCAGCGATTTGGAAAGGGGAGCTGAGCAGCAGCGCTCTCTCCACCGCGACCGCCGTGTTGGCGCTCGCGACGCTGGATCGGCAGGCCGAGGCCGGCCGGATTCGACGGGGATTGGAGTGGCTGGCGGCCCATGAAAATGAGGACGGGGGCTGGGGCGATACGATTCGGAGCGGGAGCAATCTCAGCACCACAGCGCTGGTTTGGGCGGCGTTTGGGGCGGCCGCAGCCGACGCGGATTCTGTCCTGGGTCCGGCCGCCGCCCGCGCGAAAGCCTATCTGTCCCACGCCGCGGGGAGTCTCGATCGCCTGGTTCCGGCGATCGAAGCGCGGTATGGCAGCGACCGGACTTTTAGCGTGCCCATCACCATGACGCTCGCGTTGAGCGGTCGGCTGGGAGCGGATGGATGGCGCCAGGTGCGTCCGCTGCCCTTCGAACTTGCCGCGCTGCCGCGGGGGGTATTTGGAGCGCTCCGGCTGCCGGTGGTCAGCTACGCGCTGCCGGCATTGATCGCGATTGGGCAAGTGATTCATCACCACCGGGGCGGATTCCATCCGCTTCGGAACGCGACGCGGCGGCGCACGCTGGCCGTTCTGGAAACGCTGCAGCCGGAGAACGGCGGGTTCCTCGAAGCGACCCCGTTGACCAGCTTCGTCACGATGAGCCTCGCTGGGATGGGGCTGGACTCGCATCCGGTCACCCAGCGCGGTGCAGGGTTCCTGCGGCAGTCGGTACAGCCGGATGGCAGTTGGCCGATCGATACCAACTTATCGACCTGGGTCACCACGCTGGCAATCAAGGCGATGGTGGGAGCGGAGGATGGACTTTCGGCAGCGCAGGGCACCGCGTTGCGCGAGTGGCTTTTGAACCAGCAGTATCGAGTGGTTCATCCCTACACGGGCGCGGCGCCGGGCGGTTGGGCTTGGACCGATCTCCCGGGGGGCGTCCCCGATGCGGACGACACCTCCGGCGCGTTGCTGGCGCTTTCCGTGTTGCCGTCGATGGGTGCAGAAGCCGCCCTGCGTTCTGCGGTGGACGTGGGCGTGGATTGGTTGCTTGGGCTGCAGAACGGCGACGGAGGCATCCCGACCTTTTGTCGCGGTTGGGGCACGCTGCCCTTTGACCGCAGTACCCCGGAAATCACGGCTCACGTCCTGCGGGCCTGGCACGCCTGGCTTCCCATGCTGACACCGGCGCGCCAGGGAGTTGTGGCGCGTGCGACACAAAAGGCCATGCGGTATCTGATGCGCGCGCAGCGTAAGGACGGCACTTGGGTCCCGTTGTGGTTTGGAAATGAACGCGCACCGCGGCGCGAAAACCCGGTGTACGGAACCGCGCAAGTGCTCACCGCACTCGTCGAACCGGGGCTGGCACAATTGCCTGAAACCGGGCCGATGGTTTCCCGTGCGACCGACTACCTGAAGCAGGCTCAAGCGTCGGATGGCGGCTGGGGCGGGGATACCGGCGTTCCGCCTTCGGTGGAGGAAACAGCCGTGGTTCTGGGTGCACTCGCCGAGATCCCGGACGCGGCGGACGCAGTGGCCCGCGGTGCGGAGTGGCTGGTGCGTGCTTGGGAGGCGCCGGTACCGCCGGTGCCCGCACCCATCGGACTCTACTTCGCGCAGCTGTGGTACTTCGAACAGATGTACCCGCTGGTATTCAGTGCGGAGGCGTTTCGGCGTCTGGCAGCGGGCCAGCGCGACGAAGGCTGACGTCAGAGCTGTGGGCTGTCGTCGCGCTTTTCGAGGCGGAGGAGGTGTTTCTTGATCGACTCCACTTCGCGGGTCAGGCCGAACAGGGCCTTGAGTAGTTCCGCCTGAGTGGGCTCGTCCGCGAGTCCGGGGACCAGGGGGTGCAATCCGGTGACCA
>JANXMD010000615.1 GCA_025354845.1 Verrucomicrobiota bacterium
GCGCGGTTGGTCTTCGCGCCCGGCGAGCGCGTGAAATCCTTCACGGTACCCATCCTCAACGATGCGTTGGTCGAAGGAGACGAAACCTTTTTCGTCGCACTGAGCCAGCCCGTGGGGCTGCCCCTCTCTGATCGCGACTACGAGTCCAGGTTGGCCGTCGCCCTCGTGGACAACGAACTTGGCTACCGGCTGGGGGAAAGCGCCAACCCTGGTTGGATACAGCAGGACTACATTTTCCGCGAGGGTGCCACCGCCCGGGTCACGGTCTGGCGCGACGGGGACTTTGACATCCCGAGCACGGTCAAGTTGGGCCTCGCCAACCATAGCGACTTCTTCGGCGAGGAGGGTACGGCGACGCCTGGCACGGATTTTCCGACCAACAGCCTCGTGGTGACCTTTGACCCCGGCGAAACGCGGAAGACGGTGACGTTTGATCTGCCTGACGACGGTGTTTCCGTGCCCGAGAAAACCTTTTTCCTCTCGTTGGAAGCGGTCAGTGGCGCCGTCCCCGTGCAGCAGCCGTACGCCCGAGCCTACATTCTCGACGCTGGCGTGTTACCAGCGCTGGTGGATCCGGACTTCGACCCTAAAACTCCCGCCTCGGGTAATGATGACTACTATCCGGGTCAGAAGTGGGCGGCCCAGGCCGATGGCAGGATCGTCTACGTGGCGGACCGAGTTGGCTACGATGGCCATCGCGGCTCGGTGATTCTTCGGCTGTTGGCGAATGGCCAGCTCGACCCGGCCTGGCAACCGACCGCGACTCTGAACACGGTGAGTGCCCTTGCCCTGGCACCCGGAGGGGAGATCGTGGTCGCGCAGGATCCGAACGGCGAGGAAGACGTTTGGGATCATCAACTGTTCCGTCTCCACGCCGACGGCACGCGCGACACCGCCTTCCACCCGACGACCGACGGCGGGATGATCCGCTCGCTGCTTGTGTATCCGGACGGACGGGTGCTGGTCGCCTACCCGGATAACCAGACATTGGGACGCTTTCTGGCCAACGGGCGGACCGATCCCGCGTTCATCCCTCCGGTTCTGGGCGAGACTCCAAGAACCGTCCAGGTGGGTCCGTCGGACACCATCCTTGCACTCTTTTACGGCGCGGTGGTTCGCCTGAAGTCGGACGGCACACCGGATTCCGGTTTCGTATCTCCCGTTGCCCCGGACGGCTCGCCCTACACGGACATCGAATCCGTTCTGCCTCTCCCGGATGGCCGACTGCTCATCCGCGCCCAATCTCCGGAAGGTGGAGGCCAAGCGGTCATCCGTCTGCGTTCCGACGGGACAACGGACCCCAGCTTCGCGGTTCAGCCGGCCGGTTACTACTCCGACTGGGTGGCCGCCTCGGACGGTACGATTTGGCTCCTCCGGGCATCTTCGAATTTCAACTTGATCAACTTGATCGGCTGGTATCTTGAACGGCGCCTTCCCGACGGCAGTCCTGACCCTGGCTGGACCTCTCAGCAACTTTTGGCGCCCGTGCGTCGGCACCTCGCCTTCATACCGATCCCCAAATTGGTTCCTCTGCCGAATGGGGAACTGCTGGCGATCAGTGCCCAGCTCATTAACGGCCAACCGCGGCACCGTGTCGCGAAACTCCGGGTGAACCCTGGCCTGCGCGTGATCGTCGACCCGGCCACTGCCCGAATCCCGGAGAATGCCGGCAACGCCACACTGCAACTGCTCCGCTCCGGCCCGATCACCAACGCGCTGACCCTCGGCTGGGTCACGGAACCCATCACCGCCGTCCCAGGCGCCGACTACACGCCGACTAGCGGAACCGTCACGTTCCCCGCTGGCCACCGAGACGCCACGATCACGGTGCCGATTCTGGATAACGATCTGCCGGACCGCGACCGTCTCGTTCGCCTGCGCTTTACCGCCGCGACCGGGTCCCCGGTGCCGCCGCCGGCCGGCTTTGCCATCGCCAACGACGACCTCGGCTTTCCGCCCGACGGCATCCGCGCGTTGGCGGACGGCTCGGTGTTGCTGCGTCCCACGGGTTGGTTGGAGGAACCGGCCGCGGGCTGGCGATGGAGGGGGGTGCAAGCCGGCTCCCTCGAAGCTCTGCGGAACAAAACTCCCCTCCAGGAGTACTCGTTCATGGAACCCTACCCGGAAGTCATCGTCTCCTCGGAAGACAGCGGCGATTCGGTCTTCTTCCGCGTGGTGGATCCGAACCTGGCACCGTAGGGACGCGCACGGTTCACCACGCCGCGCCGACACCATCGCGAGGTTTTGGAGTGCGGCTGCGGAGCTACCGCTGTGGGCCTCCGTGCCGCTTGCATGCCGGGCGCTTGTGCCGCTCCACGGATCGGAATGGCGCCCGGCGCGAAGGCGACACCTCGCCGCCGCCCTCCACGATGCGGTGGGCAGCCTGCTCCCCCATGACGAAATCAGCCCTCGGCGAAATAAATTAAAAAGGCGTCACGGCCGAACCGTTCACTCCCCGGAGAACCGAATCATGAACCCAAGCCAAGCTGCCTCGTCCTTCGCTGTCCGCCGCTCGCCTCTGGCCCGCGCCTTCACCCTCATCGAACTCCTCGTCGTCATCGCCATCATCGCGATCCTGGCGGGGATGCTTCTGCCGGCCTTGGGCAAGGCCAAGCAGAAGGCCCAAGGGATTGGGTGCATGAGCAATCACCGGCAGCTGCTGCTGGCTTGGCGCATGTACAGCGATGAATCTTCGGAACGGCTGCCGTATGCCGAAGGCAGCACCGGAGACCGTGGCGGCGTCTGGGTTACCGGCTTCATCGATTTCGAGCCCGGCAACCCGTCCAACTGGGATGTTGCGCAGGACCTGAAGCGCAGTCCGCTCTGGCCCTTTTGCGGGGGAGCGGCGGGCATCTTCAAGTGCCCGGCCGACCTTTCCGTGGTGAAGCCCTCC
>JANXMD010000667.1 GCA_025354845.1 Verrucomicrobiota bacterium
TGGCCGTCGAGGTAGGGTACGATGTCCTTGAGGTATTCCTGCGTGCAGGCGTTGTCTTCACCGAGCTTCGGCGGTTTTCCTGAGACCACGCGACCGGTGTCGGGCATGGCTACGATCATCGGCCGGGCCTTACCCGCGGCGATGAGGTTGTCGAGGATGCAGTGGGTGAAGCCCTTGACCGTCCAGTGGCTGTCGTTTTCCCCACCGCCGTGGTTCAGGTAGAGAACCGGGTAGCGTTTCGCGAGGTCGGCGTCGTAGTCCGGCGGCAGGTACACGTGCATCCGTTTCTCGGTGCCCGTTGATGTCTTGTAATGAACGATCTCGACTCGGCCGTGCGGGACATCATTGGTGGCATAGAACGAAACATCCAACGACGACGGCAGGACAGGAAGAATCGGGACCGGATTCCGCGGAGGAGGAGGAGGACGGAAACCGACGCGACGCGGTGCGGAATTTGTCGGGACGGTTGCCGCGGTTTGGGCCGGAGCGGTGAAAACGGTTGCGGCCGCAACCACCACTGTCAGGACGATTCGCAGAGAATTCATGAAGATGAGTGCTTCAGACGACCCGTGAACCGTGTGGATAAAGGCATGGAATGGGGTGGGGATCAGTTCCCGCCGGCATTCGCAAGGCGGACGGACAGGCCTCTGAGCGGTTGATCCTGTGAATCGAGAAAGCGCGCGCAGAAGTCCATCGCTCCGCCGCCGTTCACGACGGCGCAGCGCACGATGTTCGCGCCTTTCCGAAGGGTCAGACGTTTTGAGACGCCATCATCAATGACGGTCTGGCGGTCGCCGTAAATGCCGATGACTTCGGTGCCATTCACCCACCAGACGGACGCCGCATTCGAGCCGATTGCGAGTCGGGCATCCTTCACTTCCTCCGGGCAGTTTACCACGGTCACTCCCCAGAGCAGCACGTTGGAGGTGGGCTTTCCGAGCGCGCGGGCAAAGTGGAACAGGTTCAGGTTGTATTCGGTGGTGTCGACGGCGTGCCAGACAAGTTCCGCGCCGCCGACTGCGACCTTGTCTCCGTCCTTCGGGAGCACCTTCAGTTGATTGGGAAACTGCTCCTTCTTCACCGTGGCTTGCACGGCGCTGTCGGTCAGCCCCACTGCGGGAATTGGTTCCAGGATCAGCCAGCGTTGGATAAAGCCGTCAGGACCCGGAGCCATTTCTGGGGTGGCTGGCGACCTGAGGGTCGGGGCAGTGGCGAGTCCCTCGGCGGCGCGAATGCCGGGAGCCGGGGTAAGGACCACGGAAAGGACGAGGAATGCCAGGGCGGAGGCGAGTCGACGCGTGATCATGGTGCTTTCAGAATCCAGCGGTGCTTGTTGCTGCCGGGTTCAAACGTCGAAAGCGTGGCGAAGCTGGCTCCGATGGCCGAGAGAGCGAGTGGATCGCTTTTGCCGGGAGTGGCTTTCGGCATCAGGCGATAGGTCCCATCGGTGAGCACATCGATTCGCCACAGTTGTTCCGGCGCCCCGGTGAATGCAGGCACCACGGCCAGTTCCCCCTCGGCGGTCGCGATTAGCGCGCGGTCGGTGTTGGCCACGGTGATCCTGAAGTAAGGCGATCCGAAATAGCCCCCGGCGTTGGTCACCGTGGTAAGGCTCCACTTTTGATGCGCCTGGCAGAGATAGTTGGCCATGCGGAGGGGGATTGTTGCGGCGGGCCAGTTCGTGGAGACCTTGGCGACCTCCTGATCGGGAATCGGTTGGCCGGTTCCGCCAAAGGGTCCACCTCCACCTCCACCTCCACCGAAACCGGGTCCTCCTGCACCGGGGGGCGGACCGCCACCGGGGCCACCGGGACCGGGACCTCCGCGCCGCTCGCGTCGTCCCCCGACCGGCGTTCCCTCCGCCGACATCTCGAGCACGGTGCCGGTGCGGATCGATTCGATCTGGTAAGTGCCCTCGCGAACGTTGCTGCCAGCGACGGGCCAGCCGTCCTTCCAAAGCAAGGGACGGATGTCGAGGACGGCGGCGCCTCCGCGATCCAGGTCCGCCTCGTAATGGCAGGAGAACTTCTCGATGCCGTCGCCGAGTTGGATCCGCCCGAAATGACCAGGGCCAATCACGCGCGCGCTCGAGCC
>JANXMD010000682.1 GCA_025354845.1 Verrucomicrobiota bacterium
GGAGCGGTTCCCCGCAGTCACCGAGGTTTGCTACTTCAACCGGCCAGTAGTTTTGCTCGGTGTTGATGTCCAGATGGTAGTCACAGGTCCAACCCATCTCCGCCGCGAGGCCGTCGTTCCACAACCCCTGCAGGTGCAGCGGCAGCGGCGAGTCGCGGCGGGATCCCGCGATCACGAGATACCGGCCAAACTGAAAGTACAAGGACGCGAGACCCGGATCGGACCGTCCTTCGGCCAAGGCTTTGAGACGCTCATCGGTGGGCTCAGAAGCATACCCGACTCCGCCCAGTTCCAGCCGTACCCGACGAAACAAAGGCCGGTGATCTCCGGTGTGGGAGGTTCGGATTCGTACCCATCCCTTTCGCGCCGCCGCATCGACTTCCGTGTCGCACAACCGCGCCGGATTGGCTCCGTGAAAATCGGTGTGCAATGCGACGAGCACGGTGACCGCGTTGGCGCCGGTGACTCGCACGAAATCTCCCACGGCTTGAACCCTTCCTCCCTCGTTCACCATCCGAATCCGGCCTTCGAATCCGACGCCGGTTTTTCCGTCGCTGTGCTTCGACTCCCAGGCATGCCCTCGCATCACCAGGTCGTCCTTTCCGGCCGGAGCGACCTCCCAAGGAAAACCGCCGCCACGGTATCGCGTCTCGATGGAAATTGCGCCGAGTTGGCTGGCGGTGAAGCGCACCGCAATCACTCCATCGGGGTGGCTTGCCAGGACCTCGCGACGATACCGGATGCCGCCGGCGGTGAAGCTGACCACGACCGTTCCGGCATCCAGATCCAGCTCGCGCCGATAGTCTGAGACCGACGCCTCCACTGCGGATTGGGCGATTAGAAGATCGCCCGCGGGGAGACAAGTGCCGTAATTGAGCTCGCGACCGAGCATCTTTCCCAGCCAGGGACGGGCGGCGGCGTAGTCCCCCGCGGCGAACCGGTTCCGGATTTCGTGAAACGCCACGGCCGCCCCAGCCGGGTTGTGCTGGTCGCTCGGCCCACCGGACCAGAAGGTCGACTCGTTCAATGCCAGTCGTTCCTCGGTCACGGTTCCAAAAACCATGGCGCCCAGACGTCCGTTCCCGACCGGCAGCGCCTCCAGCCATCGCGCCGCCGGCTGCCGGTACCACAGCGACGTCGGAGCCTCGGCGAGGCAGCGAAACGACGCGAAGGCTATCCACATCCGGAGGCCCAACCACCCCAACCGCATCGTTTCCGAAGAAAGTGTTTTCATTCCCAAATGCCGCGTCCCCTCACTGGGCCGTCCAGCCGCCGTCGATGACAATGTCCGTTCCCGTGATGAAACCAGACTCCTCCCGGCAAAGATGGACCGCCAGTGCGGCAATCTCCGAGGGTTGACCGAAGCGGCCAACGGGAATCCGCGCGCGGAACTGTTCACGCAATTCGGCGTTCTGCATCAGCGGCGCATTGATCTCAGTGTCGCAGACTCCCGGACTGATGCCGACCACGGTGATCCCTTCAGGCGCGAGCTCCAGCGCCAAGGCCCGATTCAATCCGAGCAATGCCGTCTTGCTGGAGGAATACGCCGTGCGCCCCGGCAGCGAGACGTGGGACATCATCGACGTCAGATTGATTATTCGGCCGTATCCGCGACCGGTCATCAGCGGCACGAACTGCCGGCACAGGAGGAAAACGCTGGTGAGGTTGGAATCGAGCACGCTTCGCCATTCCGGAAGCGTGAATTCGACCAAGGGTTTGCGGAGATTGATGCCTGCATTGTTCACCAGGATGTCGAGGCGATTGCCCAGCCTCTCGCGAAACGCCGCGCCAAGGCTCACCACCGCGGCCTCATCCGAAACATCGGTCACGAACACCTCGGCGCGACCGCCACGTTCGCGGATGCCGGCGGCGACGGTATCCAGGCGTTCGCGATCGCGTGCAATCAAGGCGACGGAGGCTCCGGCGGCCGCGAGGGCCTCGGCGATGGCACGTCCAAGACCGCGGCTGGCTCCGGTGACGAGGGCGGTGCGACCACGGAGCGGAGCGTCGGGCGTCATGCACTGGACGCTAGGAAGCCCGCGTCCACGAGCCAAGCGGTAAACTCACTCCGCGGTGAGCGCGGCGCGAGCGTCATCCACGGAGCCGGTCTTCTCGAGGAAGTAATCGTAGCCGCCCGCGTAGGGCGTGATCTTGCCGCCCGACACATGGAGCACTTTGGTGGCGAGGCGGCGGATGCAGTGCACGTCGTGGGAAATGAACAGCAGCGTGCCCTCGTACTTCTCCAACGCCAGGGTCAGGGACTCCACCGTAGTGATGTCGAGGTGAGTGGTCGGCTCGTCCATGAGCAACAGATTAGGCGGATCGACCAGGAACTTGATGAGATTCAACCGGCTCTTCTCCCCACCGCTCAGCACGCCGGTCGGCTTATAAATTTCCTCACGGCGGAACATGAATGACCCAAGGATCCCCCGAGCCTCGTCTTCACGAAGCATGGGCGCACTGGCGAGGCATTCCTCAAGCACGGTTTTGTTGGGATCCAGCGTCCCCGCACGATGCTGGCTGAAGTAACCCAGCTTGGCATTGTGACCGAGATCGCGGACGCCCTTCTGAGGTTCCACCACGCCGGCGATGATCTTGAGGAGCGTTGATTTGCCGGCGCCGTTCGGTCCGACCAGCACGGTGCGCTCACCACGTTCCACGGTGAGGTCCAAGCCGGTGTAGACGACATTCGCCCCGTAGGCCATGTGGATCCCCTCAAGCGAGATCGCCCGCTGACCGCCGCGCGGCGGGGGCGGGATTTGAAAGCGGAAGGGCTTGCGGGGCGGCGTCGGCTTCTCGATCAGCTCCATGCGCTCGATCTGCTTGAGCTTCGACATCGCCTGCGATGCCTTGGAGGCCACGGAACGGAACCGGTCGGCGAATTCCTGCAGTGCCTGAATCTCCTTCTGCTGGTTCTTGTACGCCGCCACCTGCTGCTCGTAGCGCTCCTCGCGTTGACGCAGAAAGTCGGAATAGTTGCCGGTGTAGGCATGGAGCTTCCGGTCGGCAATCTCGTAGACCTCGGTGATGATCTCGTCCATGAACTGGCGGTCGTGGGAGATCAGTAGCACCGCGCCTGAATAGTTCTTCAGGTAGTTCTGAAGCCAGAGCAGTGCGAGCAGGTCGAGGTGGTTCGTCGGCTCGTCCAGAAGCAGCAGGTCGGGCTCCATGACCAGCAACCGTGCCAGATGCGCGCGCATCACCCAGCCACCGCTCATTTCTTTGGCCGGGCGGGCAAAGTCGGTTTCCCGGTAGCCGAGGCCCTTGAGCATCTTTTTGGCCTTGGCCTCAACCTGTGGATCGTTCAACGCGTCGAACTTCGCGTGGGCCTCCATGTACTCGGGGCTGTCTACGGTCCCGGCCTGTTCAAGCTCCTTCAGTTTCTTCTCAAGCGCGGGCACTTCCGCGGCCCGACCGGTGGCCACCTCCAGCACGGTCTCCTCGCCCACGGCCTCACCCTCTTGCGGCAGGTAGCCAACCATGGTCCAGGCATCGCGCTCGACCCCGCCCTCGTCGGGCGTGTTGCGCTTCAGGATGATGGAAAACAGGGTGGATTTGCCGGCGCCGTTGGGGCCGACGAGGGCCACGCGGTCACCGTAGTTGACCTGCATGGACGCGTTTTCAAACAACACGCGGCCCGCCACCGACATCTTCAGGTCTCGAATCGATAACATGGAAAAAAAAGAATGGGGAGTCAGCGCAACCGCCGTGCTGCGTGAGCCGCAGCGGCTGCCGGGAGCGTCCGGTTACGACAGCTTGTTCCAAGGGGCCCGCCGGGCCCGCATCGACTTGGGTTCCTCGCGGGCAATCTGGACCGCGGCGTCGGGCGCACGGACCGGCTCGGGGATCTCGGCGAGCACTTGGGAGATCACTCCCAGGAGGTCCCCACGTCCGGCGCCGGTGACCGATGAGCACGCGAACGTTTCCGGCGGCGGGGAGAACCAGCGGCCGAGTTCCACGAGGAATGCCTGCTGATTCTCGACGGCCTTGCCGGCCGACACCTTGTCGATTTTGGTAAAGGCAACCACGATCGGGGCACCGATCTCCGCCAGCCACTGCACGAACTCCAGGTCGATCTTCTGCGGCGGGAGACTGGAATCGATGAGGAGAAACAGCCCCTTGAGGTTGGGACGCTTGGCAAGGTATTCGGCGACCGCCTGATTGAAGCGCGCACTGTCCTTGCGGGCCACTTCGGCAAAACCGTAGCCGGGAAGATCCACCAGGCGCCAGCGGCGGTTGATGGTGAAGAAATTGATCAGCTTGGTGTAGCCGGGTGTGGGGGAGACGCGCGCCAGACCGGCCTGCCCGGCGAGGCTGTTCAACAGGGAGGACTTCCCCACGTTGGAGCGCCCGATGAAGGCAAACTCGGGCAGCGCCTCGTCGGGACACGCGGCGAGATCGGGTGCACTGCTGTAAAATTCGGCGGAAGCGATATGCATGGAACAGTCGGCGGCGCGGACACTGCCCTGAAACGGCGGACTCCGCACCAGTCATTTTCCCGGCCGTCTGGGAGATTCCGGTTTGCGCCACGATGGCGAGACCGGGCAGCGTTGATTCGTCCGATGGATTCGCCACTCCACGTCCTGTTTGTCTGCGCCATGAACCAGTGGCGCAGCCCCACCGCAGAGGCCTTGTATCGCGACGATGCGCGGCTCGCCGTCCGGTCAGCGGGTGTGAGAGCCGGCGCCCGTCGGCGGATCAGCCGGGCGGATCTCCAGTGGGCGGACGTGGTCTTTGTCATGGAGCGCGAACATCAACAACGGATCCGGGAGGACTTCCGCGATTTGGAATTGCCCCCGATCCTCAATTTGGAAATCCCCGACGACTTTCAACACCTGGACGCGGAACTCATGTTCCTGTTGCGCGCCGCCATCGATCCGGAACTGGAACGCTGGCTGTCCCCAGGGTAGGCTTGTCCCATGGCCCAGGAGATCCGGCATGATGACCTTCGAGGACCGGAGATCCGGCTGCTTCTCACGGAGCACCTGCGGTCCATGCAGGATCTGTCGCCACCGGAAAGCGTCCATGCCCTGGATCTCTCCGGGCTCCAGAAGCCAGACATCACCTTTTGGACGGTCTGGGAGCATGGACAGCTCCTGGGCTGCGGCGCGCTGCGCGAGCTCTCCCGGACCCACGGAGAGGTGAAATCGATGCGCACCGCGGAGGCGCACCGGCGAAAAGGCGTCGCACGCGCCGTGTTGGAACATCTGCTCCGCGAAGCGCGCGGGCGAGGTTATGAACGCATCAGCCTCGAAACCGGTGCCGCATCAGCCTTCCATCCGGCACACGCGCTCTACCGATCCCTGGGCTTCATGGATTGCGGGCCGTTCGGGAACTACGCGGCAGATTCCAACAGCGTTTTTATGACCTTAATGCTCGGTCCGACCCCACCGGACGACTGCCAACTTGCCCCGCCAAGAGTCTGAATCCGGCCTCTCACGCAAAAACTTGTAAGAACTTCCTCCCGTCGGGCGAATCCCGCTCTGGAAACGATTCATGTCCCTGGGCGATCTCGAAAACCTGCTCCCCACCAGACAGAGCCTGCTCAGCCGGCTCAAGGACTGGGATGATCAGGATTCGTGGCGCGATTTTTTTGAGCTCTACTGGCGGTTGATCTTCGACGTGGCGCGCAAGTCGGGCCTTTCCGAGGCGGACGCCCAGGATGTGGTCCAGGAGACCATCATGGCGGTCGCCAAGCAGATGCCGGAGTTCCGCTACGATCGCAACCGGGGGAAGTTCAAGGGGTGGCTGTGCCAGATCACGCGACGACGGATCGCCGACCGGCTCCGCAAGCAATACCGGGAGCCGAAAGGTTCCGGCGAGGAGTCCCATGCCGAGGCCCTAAACGAGGTCGCCGACACCACCGCGGAAACGCTGGATGCGCTGTGGGAGCAGGAGTGGAAGCAACATCTGTATCAGCTCGCCGTGGAACGGGTGAAACGGCGGATCCGGCCGGAACACTTTCAGATTTTCGACCTTTACGTCATTCAGGGCTGGCCGGTGACCCAGGTCGCCAAGGCGCTTAGCGTGAGCCTTCCCTTGATCTACGTCACGCGGCATCGAGTGGGGTTGATGCTCCGCGGCGAGATCAAGCGTCTGCAGCGCGAAGACCGCTGAGTCGCCGCCAGGTCGTCGGTCGTCGGAAGGCTCGTCTTTCCGGATGAATTCTGCTTTGTTGAGTGCGCACCGTGAGCGCCGCGACGCCAACCCCCCTGATCATTCCCGATCACGAGCTCCTGCAGCCCATTGGGCGTGGCAGTTATGGCGAGGTCTGGCTCGCTCGAAGCGTCCTGGGAACCCTGCGAGCGGTCAAAATCGTCCGTCGGGACGCCTTTTCCAATGCACGGCCGTTTGAGCGGGAATTCGCCGGAATCCAACGCTTTGAACCCCTCTCGCGGACCCATGACGGGCTGGTGGATATCCTCCAGGTCGGACGCAGCGAGGAAGAGGGATTTTTCTACTACGTGATGGAGCTCGCTGACCCGATGCCTGGGGGCGATGGGACCGTGTACGTCCCGCGATCCCTGGCATCGGAACTCGCGGCACGACGAAGCCTGCCCGCGCCCGAATGCGTCCATCATTTTCACGGGCTCGCCCTGGCCCTCGCGCACTTGCATCGCGCGGGCCTGGTTCACCGGGACATCAAGCCGTCGAACATCATCTTCGTGGACGGCGTGGCGAAGTTTGCGGACGTCGGCCTCGTGGCGTCGGCGGATGATTCCCTGAGCTATGTGGGCACCGAAGGGTTCATTCCGCCAGAGGGAGCCGGGACGACTCGCGCCGACATCTTCAGCTTGGGCAAGGTGCTCTATGAGGCTGCCACCGGGCGCGACCGGCACGAGTTCCCCACCCTGCCCCTGGAGCGGGCCGATCTCGAAAAGAGCAGCGGGTTGCTGGAATTGAATGCTCTGTGGTTGAAGGCCTGTGCGACCAGCCCCGCGGATCGCTACCCGACCGCGGATGATTTCGCCGCCGATCTCGCACTCCTTCAGGCGGGACGCTCGGTGAAACACCTGCGCCTCGTGGAGCGTCGTCTGCGTCAGGCGACCCAGCTCGCTGCGGCGATCGCCATCCTTGCCATCCTGGCCATCACCGCGGGAATCCTTGCCAGGCGTCAAGCCTCACAGGAGCGTGAAAGCCGTCGTCAGGAAGAGTCGCTGCGACGGCGTGCCGAGGTGGCCGAGCGAAGTGCTCAGGACCGGCTCAGCGAAGCGCACATTGCCCAGGCACGAGCCGTGTTGCAGGGCCAGCAAATCGGCCGGAGCGCCGTGGCGCTGGCCTTGCTGACGAATCGCGTCAGCCCGGCCCTGCGCGTGCAGGCGCGAAGCCTTGCGGCGACCGCCCTCGCCCAGCCGGACTTGGTCCCGGTCCCGCAGGTTCCTGAAGTCCCGGAGCCGGAAGGCCCCTCCGTCGAGCCACAGCCGGATGGTTCCATCACCGTCCGTAGGAGGCGCGGCGGTTCCGTCTTGGCCTCGGTTCCCAGTCAGGGCGAACGGGTCCGTGATCCGCTGATGCTGTCAAGGGATCAACGTTACCTCTACGCAGGATACGGCGAGTACGTGGAGCGAATCTGGGACCTTCAGACCGGACGCAAGGTGATCGCGCTCGACACCAATTACTTCTCCCTCGCCTTCCGGCCCTACCAGTCTCAGGTCGTCGTCGAATACACGAACGGTGAAGTCGCGCTTCATCAGCTGCCCGATTGGAACCGACTCCACACCTGGGCCGCTTCCACCTCGCCCGCCGCCCCTAAATGGAGTCCCGACGGACAGCGACTCTTGCTGATGGGCCCGGGGGCCAAACTTCAGCTGGTGGATGCCACAACATATCAAACTCAGGATCTCGACTCACTGGGGGCCGAGATCCAAGCCATGAGCTGGCATCCTCAGAGTTCTGCCCTGGCATACGGCACCGGCGACGGATACCTCCGTGTCCGCGCCATCCAAGCCTGGACGACGTCGTCGGTCCTCGGACGCCACCAGGCGCAGATCATCCAAAGCCTTTTTCTCCCGCCGTATCCGTGGCTCCTGACCTCAAGCTGGGACGGCACTTCGCGATTGTGGGACTGGCACGCCGGCCAGGAGCTGGGACGGATTGAAGCCACTGGATACGATATCCACTTTCAGGAGGCCCCAGGGATTCTCCATTGGCGCCTGGGCAGCGAACCCAATTCAAGATCCTGGCGGCTCACCGGGGGCGACATCTCGCGACAATGGTTCTACGGCGACCCCCACGCCTCGGCCGGGCCGTTCATGGCCTCGTTTTCCGGAGATGGACAATGGCTCGCCGCGCCGGACGTAGACGGCATTCGAATCTGGCACTTCCCCACCGCGACGCTCGCCTGGTTCGGACCCGGTTTCAGCCAGGCTCTCCACCTGAATCAGGATGGATCCGAACTGCTGAGCAACAGCGCCGGGGCGATTCGGCGATGGAAACTCACTCGCCTTCCCGGAGACCCCACTCACCTCGACGCCCGGGAGATCGCGAATTTCGGTCCGGAAATAAATGAGGGAAAAATTGCCGCCAACGCTGAGGGATCCGTCTTTGCCTGGATTCACGGAATGGAGCTGCATGTCGTCGACCACGGAACGGTCCGGATCTGGAACCACGGACAAGAGTTGGCGGAAACCGTGGCCGTGAGCCCGGATGGTCGCTGGATCGCCGTCGGCACGCGAAATCACCGCGGCGTGCGTGTGTTCTCAATGCCCGACGGACACCTCGCCTGGAGCTCCAGCGTCGGATTCGGCACCCATCTGGCCATGAGTGCGGACAGCCAATGGCTGGGAGTCGGCACGGATTCCGGTTGCTACCTCTATGCGCTTGCCGACGGGAGGCTCCGCTGGCATCGGGCCGTGGATCCCGGGGAGAGTCCTTCATTCTGGGAGCTCGCGTTCTCACCCAACGGGGAACTCCTCGCCTGGACACCCAAGCCGTCGCGGATCCAGTTACTCGACGCCGCCAATGGCCAGGAAGTCCTGACTTTGGAGTATCCCACCCGGCGGTACATCACGCGCCTGGTCTTCAGTCCCGACGGCAACACCCTGGTGGAAACCTCCACCAAGCACCTCCTCCATTTGTGGAATCTGGCGGAGCTTCGCACCCAATTGACGAACATCGGCCTCGGCTGGTAACTCGCCCGCGATCGGGTGACGTTTGGATTTCTTTCGGATTCTTGTAAGAACCGGGTCGGAATCCACGAATCCGAGGGTAATGAGATTGCTGATGCTTGCCTGGAATCGCGGAAACCGGTCGCTCCTCCGAATCACGCAGGTCGCCGGATTCCTCCTGCTGGGAGGATTCTCACAACTGCATGCGGAAGATCCTTCGGTCGAGATCATCCGGGGCCGGAGAGCGATTCAAAGCAACGCGGCGACGGTCTCGCCTGTGGCTGGCGACCAGGCGTTCTACCTGCTAGCCCAAGCCGTGGCGTTTGGACTCTTTGAACCCATCAGCAAGGCCCAGGTGACCGGGCCGGTCGGTGGCGCCCACGCCCTCACCCGGAACGCGTCCGGCGACTATCAGTTTCAGCAGAACTTCACATCGACGTCGGACAGAGACACTGCGTTCCCAACCGGCGGCTACAAATTCAGCGCCACCCTGAGCCTAATCGGTGCCACCCAGGCACACGTGGTCCTTGCCGCCACCACGGTCCCGGCAAACCCGCACGTCAGCAATTTCGACGAAGCCCAGCAGGTCAACGCCGACAACGAGTTCACGCTCCGCTGGGATGCCTTCGCCGGAGCCGGCGACGACGACCGAATTTTACTGGAGGTCGTGGATCCTTCCTCCGGTTCCACCGTTGGAGAGGTCGCCGACCTAACCGGGGACACACAGGACTGGACCTTCAGCGGCGGCGAGCTGCCACAGAACAAAACGCTTCAGGTCCGACTGGTGTTCATCCACAAGGATCCGCTCGGACTCCCGGACGCGGGCGAGCTGCTTTCGGGACGTTCCTGTGCCGCATCGGAAACCACGATGACTCTGAAGACCACCGGAACCCCAATCGGTCCGACCGACACCACGCCCCCTCAGCTTTCGTCCGTCATCCCGGCGGTCGGCAACACCATGAGCAGCGCGCTGGATTCCGTTCTGTTTCAATTCAGCGAGCCGATGAATCCCGCCACGGTGTCCATCGACTGGAAGGCCCTGCTTAACGGTGGCGTCATTTCTCTGAGCCCCACCGCATTTCAAACCTTCTGGGCCGACCAGAATCGAACCCTGCTCGTGATCTACAACGCGGCCGGTGGCGGCTGGCCGGCTGGAGCCACGGTTTCCTGGACCCTCAATCCCCACCTGGGGGGTGCGAGCAATTTTCGCGACGCCGCAGGAAATGAACTTGCGCTGAAAATTGGCGGATTCCAGACCGCCGGCGGCGTGGATCCCTGCAGCTCGCCCTCCAATCCCGGCGAACTTCCGGGTGCCGCGTTCTTCCTGTCGAAGCAGCTCAACTACCTTCAAACCTCCGTCGACGACCCGACGCTGGACCCGACCCTCGGAGCCCTCGCCTTTGGCTTCATGGACCTCCCCGGCACCGGGCTTGGGACCGGGGTGGTGACCTTCAAGGTGCCGACCGCAAACCCGCACGCGTTCAAACTGAAAGTCCTGGAACCGATCTTTGGCATCACGGATATGTCACGCCGGTTCTACAAGGAATCGTTCGCCAGCCGTGCCGACCTCGACGACGCCTATCCGACGGGCAGCTACCTCCTCGAACTTCGCGATCAATCGGTGACCACAACCAATTCCGTGGCGCTGCAGGTGAGCGCCACCGGGTATCCCCCGATCCCTCATTTTTCCAGCTTCCCCGCCACGCAGGCCGTCGATGCAACCCACGACACCGCGCTCGCCTGGAATTCTTTCGCGGGGGCCACGACCAACACGGAGTTCATTTCGTTCAATGTGTACGCTCCGGACGGCACCCTGGTGTTTCGTGCCCCGGATCCATGCCACGGCCGGACACTCGCACCGGATGCTGCCGGAACCGTGATCCCCGCGAATACACTCACCAACGGAGTCAGCTACACCGCGGAGCTGAGTTTCTCCCACCTTACGGACCACGATAAAATGATGTCCGGCGTCCCAGGATCGGGCCTTGCGTCCCTCACGAGGATCACACGCGTTGCTGTGAATACCACCGGTGTCCAAGCAATGGCCCCGACCCTGAATCGCATCGCCTTTAACGCCCCGTCCGGACTGGTGTTCGAGATCGCGTTCACACCCGGACAACCTGTTATCATCGAATCGACCCCTCTCTTGGGCGGCGCCTTTCAGACGTTGCTGACCACCAATCCCCCCGTCTCCCCCGTAACGATCACGCTGCCCATCACCGGCTCATCGGCCTTCTTCAGGCTTCGTACGCCTTGAGCCCGCACGTCGCCACGCATCCCCACTGAGGACACCCATGAACTCTTCAATTGTTTCGATGGTCACA
>JANXMD010000692.1 GCA_025354845.1 Verrucomicrobiota bacterium
CGGCAGCCTGCTCAGCCGCCTGCAGGACTGGCAGGACGACCGGAGTTGGCGCGATTTTTTCGAAACCTACTGGCGGCTCATCCACGCCACCGCCCTCAAGGCAGGTCTGTCGCACGAGGAGGCGCAGGAAGTCGTTCAGGAAACGGTAATCTGCGTGTCGAAAAGCATCGCCCAGTACCGCGCCGACCCGAACCGCGGCCCGTTTCGGGCGTGGCTCTTGCACACCGTCCGCTGGCGGATCGCCGACCAGTTCCGCAAGCGCGGACGCGCACCGCAATCGTCACCGCCGCGCCGAGCCGACGCCACCGAGGGCACCGGCACGGTCGAGCGCATTCCGGATCCCGCCGCCGCGGCCACGGAAGCGGATTGGAACCGGGAATGGGAGGGAAACCTCCTCGAGACGGCGCTCGGTAAGGTCAAGGCGCACGCGAAGCCCGAACTTTTCCAAATCTTCCAGATGCTCGCCACGCGCAGGCTGTCGGCGCTGCAGGTGGCGCAACGCCTCCGGGTAAGCCTCGCCCGCGTTTACTACGCCCAATACACCGTCGGCGCCCAGGTGAAGCGCGAGCTGAAGCGCCTTCAGCAGGCAGATCACGGATGCCCTTAGCTGTCCCACGCCCTGCCTCCAATCCCCATGAACTTCGTCGCGGCTCAGCCCGGGCAGGCTTCCCATTTTGGTCCACTCACCCCGCGTGAACCGGCCTGGCTCGAACTGGCCGATGGCTCCCGTCAGCCGTTGGGTTCGACCTGTTCGCTCGGTCGCTCCGTTGGAAACGACGTGCAGGTGGCCGATGATCGGGTTTCGCGACGGCACGCCCTGATCCAGTTGCAGGGGCGTCAGGACTACTACGCCAGCGACCTCGGCAGCGCCAACGGCACCTTCCTCAACGACCGACGGTTGACGCAGCGCACCCGACTCTTTCACGGCGACCGCGTGACGGTCGGTGACACTGGGTTCTACTTTCACCAGCCGTGCGGCCCGTCGCGGCCCCGGCCCGAGCCTTCCTTCGCGGCGGCAACCCCGGGCGACATTCACAACCGCGCGTGCTGGCTTCTGCTGGCCAAGGTCGAAGGCTCCACCGATCCGGCCGGCGTGCTCGCGTCGGCGCGCATCCCGCTCCTCATGCAGCAGTGGTTTGACGGCGGACGTCAGATTGTCGAAGCGGCCGGGGGAAGTCTCAACCAGTACACCGGCGACGGGTTCCTCGCCTGCTGGATCGATCGTCCCGGGACCGCCTCCCGGGTCGCCCGCGCCGTCCGCGAACTGCAGGCCCGGCAGCCCCGCCAGGAACTGCGGTTCCGGCTCGTTCTCCACTTGGGTGACCTGGCGCTCGGCGGCGTCGAACTGCCAGGTGGGGAGGAACTCACCGGCGCGGCGGTGAACTTCACCTTCCGCATGAATCAGCTCGCCGGCTCGCTCCGTCGGCCAACGCTCCTCAGCGCGCCCGCCCGCGCAAGACTCGGCAACCATCTGCCCGTAGTCGACGCCGGAGCCCACGAGGTCATCAGCTTTCCCGGCCCGTTTCCGTTCTACGAGGTCGGCTGAACGGCACTGGCCGCTTCCTGCCCGACCGTGAACCATTCCAAGGTTTTTTTAGAAAAGGAGCCGTCCACTGCCGTTTAAGGGGAAAGACCCCTTTTTCCCGCTTCCTTGCCATGAAATCTATCCTTCGTCTGCCGGTGGTCGGCCTTGCCCGTGCGGTGTTTGCCCATTCCGCCACCCTCCGGCATCTCCTCTTCCTTTTGCCGCTCGCACTGCCACTGCCGGTGGCGGCGCAGTCGCGCGGCTTCTTCCGGCCGGCCACACTGAATGCATATGAACCGAACTCGCTGGTTGTCACATTGGAGCGGGCAGGCGATCCCGAACTTCCCGCGGCGTCACTGGAACTGGTGACCGCCGACTGTACGGCCGACACTGGCGAGGACTACACGGCGGTGAAGCCCCCCGTTCTCTTCACAGCCGGGCAGCCCCAGCAATTGGTCACGATTCCACTGATTGACGACGAGCCGGTCGAGGGTCCAGAGACCGACACCGTGACCCTGCAGAATCAAGCCGGCGGTGCACCGTTGGATCCCGCGCATACCGCGAAGGTAACAATCCCGGACGACCACCGCGGCTTCAACTTCGGAGTAACTTCGACGGATGTCTCCGAGGACGGCGGTTCCGCAGGTCCCGCGCAGCAGAAACAAACGGGAAGAAAGGCCATTAATCGGATCTCTCTGGAAAGATCTTTGCAAGAACCGGCCAGCAACTTGCGGTTGATCCGTGATGTATTGGAAAACGAGTTTCCGTCAGCCGAAGGCGAGAGGCGGAATCCTCCTGTTGGAGGACCCCACTGATCGGCCGTTCCGAATGCCTCATTCCCATCATCGTCCAGGCTTCCCCCCGATTGAGATGCTCGTCGGTATCGCCATCCTGTTCTCGCCGATCTGGGCCTCAGTCTAATGATGTACGGCCGCGAATATTCAAACAAAGCGACATCGCAAATCATTTAGTACTGCCGAAATCGAAGTCCATTCACTCCACCGAAAAACAAGATTACATCACAACAGGACACGCATCTCAAAAAGCCTATGCCAAACCCCCAATCCACCAGTGGACCATCCCTGGACGCTCCCCACGTGCTCGCCACCTCTGCGATGGGAGTCGAAATTCCCCTGGCACCCGCTTATCTTTCACTCGGAGTGGCAGCGAGTGCCTTCAAAGAACAATATCAAGGTGAAGTTCACGCACAACCGGTGGCATCTCAAAACCGACAAATTGGGATGATGGAGGTCCAGCCCGACTGGCTCTGGTGCTGCAAATGCCAGGGACTCTTTTATGGTGGTGCCAAGCGCTCAGGAGTTTGTCCATGCGGCACCAATCACGATGGATCTCGAAGTGGCGGCTATGGAATCGCTCCCGACAGTCTCTTTTCCAAGGCGGGACAAGAGGGTTGGCGATGGTGCAAGAAATGCGAAGGCCTCTTCTATTCGCTCAACGAAACCAACGGTGCCTGTCCCGGCGGGTCGCTACACGATGGATCTCAAAGTGCCCCGTACCGGGTGATGGGTGAGACTGTTGCGCCGGAAGGACAACGCAATTGGAAGTGGTGCCGCAAATGCCAGGGAATCTTCTATTGCGCCTCTGGAGATGCCGGAACATGTGCGGCGGGCGGGCTCCATGACGGAAGCCGAAGCGCTCCGTACGCCATCTCTATGACGG
>JANXMD010000483.1 GCA_025354845.1 Verrucomicrobiota bacterium
TCTCGCAGCCAATCCTCTGGCTCAATGCGCTGAAGATCCGGCTCGATTTCTGGTGGCATTCGTGGCGTCCGCCGACGCTCTGGAACCCATTCGGAAGTGCCTTCCGATGAGTTGTCCGCCCGATCGCCTCGCGGTGGGCGACGGGGCTGCGTATCTGTGGTGTGCTTCCGGGATTCTGGAAAGCCCGGTCTGCAAACTCGTCACCCGCGCCGCCGGAGAAACGATCACCACTCGAAACTGGAGCACCGTCCAGCGGCTGCTGGCGGTGCTTGATTCCTATGAAGTTTGATCGAAAAACCTCCGCTACTGCAGCCGCAACCATGTCCGCCTTGCGGACTCGAATCCGCGCACTCGCCGATCCGGTGAGAGGGACCCAGTCGCAACGTTTCTTCCGGACCGGACCGGGGGAGTATGGGGAAGGCGACCAATTCTTGGGGATTCGCGTTCCGGTGCTTCGTGCCCTGGTGAAGGAGTTCCGCAATCTTCCCTGGGAGGAGGCCACGCTCCTGTTGCACTCGGAATGGCATGAGGAGCGTCTGCTGGCGTTGCTGCTTTGGGTTCAGGCTCATTCGCGTGCGGAGGAGGCAATCCGCGTCGCGATCCATCGCGCTTACCTCGAGCATCTGAGCTGGGTCAATAATTGGGATCTGGTAGATGCCTCCGCCGAATACCTCGTGGGACCGCACCTGCCGCCCGGTGGGGGACGACTCCTGACTCGATTGGCCGACTCGGCATCCCTGTGGGAACGGCGCATCGCGATGATCGCCACCTTCTACGGGATCCGCCGCGGAGAGTTCGGGGCCGCCCTTCGAATGGCAAAGCGCCTGCGAGGGGATCCGCACGATCTCATTCACAAGGCCGTGGGCTGGATGCTGCGCGAGGTTGGTAAACGCGACCTCGCCACGGAACGTGCCTTTCTGGACGAGCACGCCGAGCACCTGCCTCGAACGGCGCTTCGTTACGCCATTGAGCGTTTCCCCGAGCCGATGCGGCTTCAGTACCTCCGACTTGGCCGCCAGTGAGATGGAGGGCGCGCCGGGAGAGGCACGCAGCGAGCGATTCCGTCGGGCCGGAATCGCCTTAAGTCCCCACGGTGCGGGCCCAGCGATCGGCCTCGAGGATCTGGTCGAGACTCGGTTGATCCATGCGCTGATGGACCTCCATCACCGAGCGCACATGACGAGTGATGTCGAGGAAACCGATCTCGCGGCGGCAAAAACGTTCCACCGCCACCTCGTTGGCCGCGTTGAACACCGCGGGAAGCGTGCCTCCAAGTACACCGGCCTCACGCGCCAACAGCAGGGCAGGGAAGCGTTCGGTGTCGGGTTCCTCGAACGTTAGCGAGCCGATGGTCGGGAAGTGGGTCTTCACGCGATCGCTCGTCACGCGATCCGGATGACACAGCGCGATCTGAATCGGCAGGCACATGTCGGGTGTGGAGAGCTGGGCAATGATCGATCCGTCCACGTACTCCACCATGGAGTGCACCACGCTTTGGGGATGGACCACCACCTGGACCCGGTTCATTTCGATGCCGAACAGCCAGCGGGCCTCGATCATTTCCAGCCCCTTATTGAACAGGGTGGCCGAATCGATGGTGATCTTGCGGCCCATCACCCACGAGGGGTGTTTGAGCGCCTGCTCCAAGGTGACCTGAGCGAGCGCCTCGCGGGACCAACGGGCCTTGTCACGGAACGGGCCGCCGGATGCGGTGAGCCAGAGGTTGCG
>JANXMD010000694.1 GCA_025354845.1 Verrucomicrobiota bacterium
CGAGCTCGGCCAGGCGTTCGTACAGCGGTCCGATCAGGTCGGGCGAGCAGATCCCTGCGTCCGCACCGAGCACCTCGGGATGCACGGCATAGTTCACCAGTGTGGCCAAGACGCTGCCGTCGGCCGCCACCGCCTGGAACACGTTCACCCGTGGATCGTAGAGCTGCGGCGCGTAGTAGTTGTAGGCGATGCGTCCAGCGGCGTCGCCCGTGGCGGTCTTGAGGCCGGCCGGCTTGAGATTGGAGACCGCCGCCTGAATGGCAGCCGCGGCTTCTGCGACCACGTGATCGAGGTATTTCAGGTCACCGCCGGTGCCTCCTTTGCCATCCGGAAAACAATAGGCGTCCGGGGCGCTATGGGTGTGGGTCGCGCCAATGAGGATGTTCTCCGGCGGAATCCCAGACACCTGCTTCCGGATTCGGTCACCCAGAACTCCCGGGAACCCGAGGAAATCGGTGCTGACGAACACCACCTTGGTGGCGTCCTGCTCGAACACCAGGGCTCGGACGGTGATCTCGCCCTTCTTCTCCCGTACCGGATTCGAACCACCAACGCCGCCACTCACGGGCAACAGTGGATCCGGGGTCACGATGCGCACCGCAATCCCGGCTCGAAACGCGGCCTCGGTGTGGAAGCCGACCGAAGCCAGCACCAGCAGGAACAGAATTTTGAGTTTCATGAAAATGCATCCACTCCGCGCATCGTCTCGCCCGTTCGTTCCGCTCCCTTTCGGCGATGGAAAGAACTCAATTCAACGCAATGCCCCGGCGCGCGTAAGTCGGTTCGTCGAGATTCTCACCGTTGCGTTTCACCGGTTCGGTCTGAGCAAAACGGCTGATCGAAACCACGTCGAATTTGAACAACGTCTGGATGGCCTTCTTGCGACGCATTGGATTTCGGATCTGCCGCTGGGCGAGCTCCCGCTTCTGCCCCTCGTTGAGATTGGGCGCGGGCGGTACGAACATCGGTCCGACCCGGTTTCCGGAACCGGGATCCGGTAAAACGGATTCGCCGCTCACCTCAAACGGCAGACGACTCGGAGCCGTCTCCGCACCCGTCGGGGTTGGTGCGTTGGCGGACGCTCCGCTGGTTGACGATGCCGTTGCGGTAGCCTGGGGTCTCGCGGCAGTGCCGCCGCGGGTGGCGATTACGGTCACGACCAGGCGCCCCTCGAGCTCCGGGTCCACCGCCGCACCGGTAATGAGCTGCGCGTGCTCACACAACCTCTGAAACTGGTTCTGGATGCCCTGCACTTCATCGAAGCGGAGATCATTGCCACCGGCAACCGCCACCAGCGCAGCGTCGGCCTCCACCAGCATGTGGCCGGCCTGGAGAAAGGGATGCTTCTGCAGCCGTTCGAGTGCTTCACGCGCACGCGCGGCGCCGCGCACCTCCACCGCGGCAAACACACTCGCGGCGTGACGCCCGCGGAGGAGTCGTTCCAGATCGGCAAAGCTGACGGGATTCAACGCCGGCCGATGCAGCAAACGCCAAATGCTGGCGACGCTCTGGGCCACGAGGTCGTTGGCGGCACCGAACATTTCGATCAGCGGTGTCTTATCGTCGAGCATGGCGGCCACGCCCTGATTGGGCACGCAGATGACCGCATCGGCCGCGGTTCGAAGCGTTTCCAGCCCGGTGGCGGCATTCGCCCGGCGGAGGCTGCCTTCGTAATCAAATGGGAGCACTGCGATGCCGAGGACGAGCGCGCCGGCCTCCCGCGCGAGACGCGCAATGACTGGCCCTGCGCCGCCGCCCACGCCACCGCCCACACCGGTAATCAGAAAGATCAGACGTGCTCCGGCGAGGCGTTGCTTCCACATCGAGGCATCCTCGTAGGCGGCCGTCGCCCCCATCGCGAGATCATTCCCGCACCCGCCACCGCGGGCGGACTTGGAGCCGAAGACGATCGTCTTGACGCTCCCCAGCAATCGAAGCGAGGCGACATCGGTGTCCACCGCCAGAACGTCCGCACCGCTCATCCCGGCGGCGGCAATCCGCTCGGCGATGGCGCCTCCTGAATGACCGACGCCGATCACGAGAAATCCGGGCCCAGCCGGGGCGGCGGCATCCGCAGACGGCGTCGAGGGCGCGCTGTCGGGAACCAGGGGAGAGGCATCGGGAGTCATGGGAGTCGATGGATCAGGGTTCAACGGCCGAAGAGGCTTTGAAGCGTGGCGCGAATGCCAAAGCGGGACCGCGCGCGCGTTTGGAGCCGCATGGCGCCGTAGCGAACCAGGCCAATAGCGGTGGCAAATTCAGGATTCGCCAGCACGTCAGCGGGTCCGGAAACTGCATGAGTGTGGGCCTTGACCACGTCCATGCGGAAGATGCGGTACACCAGTTTCTCGATGTCGCGCGTGCGCGCGCCGCCGCCACAGAGCACGACTCCGGCCTGGGCCAGACCGAACGTCTCAGCACGGGCGAGGTCGTGCGAAATCAGCTCAAGAGTCTCCTCAAGACGCATCGACATGATGCGTTGGAAGTTCTCCAAACTGATTTGCCGCGGTTCCAGGCCGGTTTCACCTGGCACCTCGTAACACTGGCCGCGCACCGCCGCGGCATCGTACACCGCTGAACCGATCTCGCGCTTCAACTGCTCGGCCTGGTCGATCGAAATCCGCAGCCCGCAGGCGAGGTCGTTGGAAACGTGGTCGCCGCCGACCGGAAGCACACCCGAGTGACGGAGCATCCCGCCATGGAAGAACGCATACTCGGTGGCACCCGCCCCGAGGTCGATCAGCAGCACGCCCTGGCGCTTCTGATCTGGCGTGAGAACCGCGAGCGCCGACGCGAGCCCGTTAAACACCGGCTTGGCCACCGACACCTGCATCGACTGGACAACCCGGCGCGCCGTCTCGATACGCGCGGTGCGGCCGCGAATTACGTGAACGCTGGCCGTCAGCACGCTCCCCACGAGTCCGGTCGGATTCTCGACGCCGGTCATGTCATCAACGCAGTAGTCCTGACGCACGCTGTCGATCACCTCATTGCCCGCCGCGCAGTTGAACTGCTTGGCGTTGCCCACGGCATCCGCCATATCCTCGGCAGTGATGGTGCGGTCGTAGGAGGCGATCGGGTGAACACCCTTGCTGTCCTCGCAGGTGATGTGGTTCCCGGTGATGCCGAGATACACCTCCTGGATCTCGACGTTGGCCTGCTGCTCGGCCTCCGCGAGGGCGGTTCGGATGTCCTCGGCGGCCTTCTGGGTGTCGGTGATCTCGCCCTTCCGCACGCCGCGTGACGTGCACTGACCGATGCCGAGAATAGTGAGCTCCCCTTTGGGACCGGCCTCGCCGACGGCGACGCAAATCTTGTGGGTGCCGATCTCAAGACCGACGATGACTTGGCCGGGATCAAACATGGCGACGAAGCGGTTTGCGTTTGGGACGTACGGTCTTGGGAAGGGTATCGAGAGCGGGCGCGGAGGCTTCCAACCATTTCAACGGGGGATTGGAGCGCACGCTCAGGTCGAGGGTGCCGATGAGTCGGTTCATGCCGGCAGCGCGATCCTGCACGGCACGCCACTCCCCCATCTGGCGCTCGAAATCGTCCGGGGCGAGGGTTACCCGGGCCCCGTAGTTGCTGAGCACTCCGAGCACTCCCGGTGTGCCGACGTCCACCGACACCACCTCCGACACGCCAGCCATGGAGGTCGAATCAAACGTGGCCAGGAACCGCAGCGCCGCCAGCAGCAAGGGATCACTCACCGCCTGTCCGCTGGTGAATCCCGCCAGAGAACCGTGAGTGACCATCGGCAGGCCTGCCTCGGCTTCGATGACTTCCTTCGGGGCGTGCCCCTCGTCAAATGGCATCAGGACGTGACCCGTTTCATCCAGGAGGTAGAAGGCCTGAACGCCACCGACCGGTGGCAGGAGCACCCTCGCCACCGGGGTCCGTTCGTGGACCACGATGCTCAACGTGTCGGGAACCTCGATGCGCGTCGTCGCGTCCTCGATACGCGGATGCCGGCGCAATCGCTGCCGGAGCGCAAAGAGATCGATGGTCAGGATGTTTCGTCCCAGCGAAACACCGGCGAGGCGGCGGATTTCTCCTTCAGTGAGCACGCCATCGCGCTGCACGGGGATGCGTTTCAGCCCGAGCGATTCGATGTGATTGAGCCAGTGTTCACGGGCCAGGTCGGCGACTCCCACCGCGAGCGCGGCCAGAACGGCAAGCAGGACGGCGGTCCGGAGAAACCCGCGAATTCCACCGCGCCGCGACCGGCTGCCGCCCTCGGAGCCGGTTTCGGTGAACAGTGTGAACCCCTCGTCGCGGCGGCGATTGCGTCGGGAACGTTGGAAGGGAAAGGCCATGGGATCGATTCACCGAAGTTGCGACCGCTCCAGCGCCAATCGGACCATCCGGGCGCACAAGGCAGCAAACGTCCACCCGGCCGCAGCGGCAGCCTTTGGCAGCAGGCTCGTCTCCGTCATGCCGGGAAGTGTGTTCACTTCCAGCACCACCGGATCGCCGTTGGGACGGACCATCACGTCCACGCGGGCGTAATCACGCGCCCCGACGGCACGATACGCGCCGAGCGCCGCCTCCTGGATGCGCGCCGTCACCAGGGCATCAAAGGGGGCGGGACAAAGGTATTCGGTCCGGCCAGCCGTGTACTTGTTGGTGTAATCATAGGAGCCGCTGAGAGGTCGCACCTCGACCACCGGAAGCGCCTCGCCTGCGAGAATCCCAACGGTGGTCTCGCGTCCGACGATGCGTTCCTCCATCAGCACCTCGCGGTCATGACGCAGCGACTCGGCCAGCGCGGCGGGAAACTGGTCCTCCCGGTCCACAAACTGAAGTCCCACGCTGCTACCCTGTCGCACGGGCTTGAGCACGACCGGCGGTGTCCACTCGGCTCCGGGCCACGCGGCCTGCGGCGAATCCAAGACGGCAAAGCGGGCGGTCGGAACCCCGGCGTCCAGACAACGCTGTTTCGTCAACACCTTGTCAAAAGCAATGCGGCTGCCCTCCGCCGCGGTGCCGGTGTAGGGCAAACCGAGGGAATCCAGCTCCGCCTGCACCCCGCCGTCTTCGCCATAGGTGCCATGCAAGGCCAGGAATACCACCTGGGTGCCCTCGGGAATCCGGAGCAGTCCAGGAACCGGATCCAGTTCATGCACGACGTGTCCCAACCCACGCAGCGCCTTGGCCACGGCCGCTCCGGAGCGCAACGACACCTCGCGTTCGGCCGACGGGCCGCCGAGAAATACGGTGACGGTTAGCGGGCGGGTGGCGCTCACGGCAGGTCCTCTCCGATGATTTCGACTTCCGCCTCCAGCTCGACTCCGCGGGCTTCTCGCGCGCGCTGGCGGACCAGTTCCAGGAGTTGGAGGACGTCCCGCGCCGAGGCGTTCCCCAGGTTCACGAAAAAATTGGCATGCACCTCGGATACCATCGCATCCCCGACGCGCGTTCCCTTGAGGCCGAGTTCCTCGATCAGCTTGCCGGCGGGCAGCGTCGGGGTGGGATTCTTGAAGGTGCAGCCGGCGCTGGGTTGGTTCGGCTGCGAATCCCAGCGCTTGCGGGAATAGACATCCATGCGGGCCCGGATGGCCTCCGACTCATCGGGCGTGCCGCGAAGCAGCGCCCCGAGGGCAATCGATTCGCGGAGCAGAGGGCAGGACCGATAGGTGACCGGCACTTCGGCCGCAGGGACATCCTGGATCTCCCCGGAACGCGTCACGTACCGAAGCCGCTCCACGAGGGTGAAGGTCCACGAGTTCATCGCGCCGGCATTCATGCGCAAGGCGCCCCCGAGCGAGCCCGGAATGCCTTCGAGAAATTCAAATCCGGCCACACCCGCGCGGCGGGCTTCAGTGGCAATCGCCTTCAACCGCGCACCGGCCCCACAGTGGAAGAGGCTGTCCTTCCGCTCGATCGCGGAGAAGTTGGAGTGAGCCAGCGAGAGCACAACGCCGCGAATGCCACCGTCACGAATCAGCAGGTTCGAACCGCGACCCAGGACGAACAGCGGCACCTCCATCTGGGCCGCGAGTTCAAGGACGGTAACCAACGCGTGTTCGCAGTCGGGCTCAACAAAAAGGTCCGCCGGCCCGCCCACCCGCAGCGTCGTCCGTCGCGCCAGGGGTTCGTCGCGACGCAACACCGTCTCCAGCGGCAGCGCGCCCTGCAACTTGTGGAAGAGATCGGCCACCTGGATGGCCATCGCGGCGGCGGCCTCGGTGGGATTCGCCGGGCAAAAGGGGGTCAAGGGAAGCGAGGTCATGCCGCGGTCCCCCGGGTTCGAGGTGTGCCGAGGGTTAACGTCTCCGCTACCCGCGGGGGGGAGGCCAGGGCACCCAAGGCGTCCAGGACACTTTCGGCAATTCGGCCGGCGGCTCCCGGGGAATCGATCGTGGCGAGGCGCTGCGCCATGGCCTCGCGGGACGCTGCGTCGCCGGTGAGGGCGAGCACTTCGCGAACGAGATCCTCCGGTCGGGCGCCAACCGGTTCGAGCAGACGCGCCGCGCCAGCCCGCACCATGGCCCTGGCGTTGGCGCGCTGATGATCGTCCGTGGCGGCGGGGAACGGAATGAGCACCGACGGCAGGCGCGTCGCGGCGAACTCGGCCAGCGACGACGCGCCGCTCCGGCTCACCGCAACGGTCGCCGCGGTCAGCGCGAGATCCATGGCCTGATGAAACGCCACCACCCGGACCCGCGATCCATGAATCGCCGTCGCGGTGCGAACCGCGTCAAAATCCCGGGCCCCGGCGATATGGAACACCTGGAGATCGGGCGCCGAAGCGAGAAGTGCCGGGAGCGCCTGGGTCACGAGACGATTCACCCCTTCAGCGCCCTGGCTTCCGCCGACGACCAGCAGGACCGGACGATCGGGGGCGAGGCCCAGGGCCAAGCGCGCCGCCGAGGGATCTGCGGAAACAAAGCCATCGCGAACGGGAGTGCCGGTGACGCTCACCCGTCGGTTGCGCAGACGCGGGGCGGCCTCCTCGAAGCCCACGAAGCATGCCGTCACCCACGGCGCGAGCCAGCGGTTCGCCCGGCCCGGGATGGTGTTCGATTCGTGCAGAAAGGTCGCAGCACCGGAAGAACGCCCGGCAAAGATCACGGGCAACGAGGTGAATCCGCCCATCGCCAGCACGGCCGCCGTGGGGCGTGCACGAAAGCAGGCGCGGGCGTGCCGGCCGGACCGCAGCGCGTTCAGCACCGAAGCCATCATGCGTCCCCGCGAAAGGCCGACGGCGGGAAGGGTTTCAACGCCAAACGCCGCCGGAAGCGCGGCCACCGCCTGGCGATCGACCTCCTTGGTGGACACGAACAAGGTGACCGCGACCCCGCGATTCAACAACTCGCGCCCGACCGCCACCCCGGGAAAGAGATGGCCGCCCGTGCCGCCGCAGGCGATGGCGATGTGGAGTTGAACGTCGTCGCGGTTCATTCCGATTCCGGAAGATCGGTGTCCATCCGCTGAAACGGATTGCCAAACAATCGTGAACGCGACGCACCCGCAACGCCGCTTCGTGCGACGCTCACCAAGCAGCCTACCAGGCCGAGCATCATGACCACCCCAGTGCCTCCACGGCTGACCAGAGGAAGCGGGATTCCCTTGTTGGGCAGCAAGTCGGTGACGACGCCCAAATTAAACATCGCCTGACCACAAATGAGAAAAGTGATGCCGCCCGCCAGGAGTGCACCGAAGAGGTCCGGCGCCGACTGAGTGATGAGCGCCCCGCAAATGAGAATGGCGCCAAAGACCGCCACGACGCCCAGGGTGAAAGGGAGTCCCAACTCCTCGCCCACCACCGGGAAAATGAAATCGGTGTGATGCTCGGGCACGTTGAACTTGAACGATCCCATGCCGAGTCCCACGCCATCGACGCCGCCGGCCCAAAAAGCATACAAGCCCTGCAGCACCTGATGATACCCGTCGGTGTTTTTCTCAGGGTGGAGAAACGAATTCACGCGCTTCATCGCGTATTCGCTGTTCAGGATGATCAACACGAACATGGCGACGCAGGCGATGGCGGGAACCGCCACCTGCCAGATGCGGACCCCGGCAACCACCATCATGAGAAAGGTGACCCCGAGCAGGAGTGCGGTGGTGCCTTTGTCGGGCTCGACGAGGATCAGCGCGAGCGGAAGCGCAGCAACCGAGGCCATGCCAACCACGCCGGAAAAGAAATGAGTGATGCGATGTTCGAAGCGGGCGGCAAAGGCGGCGAGGCCAACGATCACGCCCATCTTGGCGAACTCAGAAGGCTGGATGCCCCAAAGCCACCGCTGGGCACCGCCCTTAGCGGTACCGACGAGTAGCGTCAGGACCAGGAGCAGCACCGCCACCCCGTAGAGAACAGGCGCCCAACGCTGGAGAAGATGATAGTCGAATCGCGCGGCGAGTCCGAGGGCCACGAATCCAAACAAACAGGCAACCGCCTGCGATGCGACCTGCGTGTCCCCAGCCTTCAACATGGTTCCCGAGGCCAGCATGGTCAGGCTCAGGACCACCAGCGAACCGACCGCCAACAAAAGGACGGTGATGATGCGGTTCATTGCGGGATGAGGCGGGTTGGGTGAAGGAGCGAATCGATTGAAAAGAGAGAGTGCCGACCCCCAGATCCGGGGC
>JANXMD010000697.1 GCA_025354845.1 Verrucomicrobiota bacterium
AGCTCGGCTCCGACGACGGCGGCAGCGAGAAGTAAGCCGAAACGACTCAAGAATATCGTTAACGTCGGCCACCGAGGCCTTCGGTGGCCGACTTTTTTAACTCTCACCTCAACCCGCTCTTGACACCAAGCGGTCACCAAGTGTAAATCCAAAGTAGTTACACTGCATTGGCGATTGCTTTACGCCCCACTCCCAAATGGAGTTCGACTGGAACGATCCGCCCTTTGCTTTTGAGGGTTCTTTGACGGCGCGGGACATTGAGGAGTCCTTTGAGGATCCGTTTGCTGTCCGGCTGTTGCCTGATTCGCCGCGGTTCGCGGTGCAGTCTCGGTATTTCAATCTCGGACGGGCGGCGTCGGGAGCGGGGATTTTTAGTGTGTATCGCACCAACGGGCGACAGGTGCGGGTGATTTGCGCGCGCGGATTTAGCGAGTCCGAAGACTATTTTTATCAGCGGCGGCTCAAGCTGAATTTGGAAGGCTGAGGCGGGACGAAGAGGGAAAGGGCAGGGGCCCAGCGAAAGCGGAGCGGGACATGGCATTGAACGTGTTAAGCACTTGGGAAGAGGTTCCCCTGTTCGACAGCGAGCAGGCCGAGGCTTCGTTTTGGGCGGAGACGCAGGTGGATCCCCGGCTGATGCAGGGGGCCACGGCGGCCGGGGCGGAGCAGGCGGATTCGGTGACCATCACGCTCCGGATGGACCCGCGGATGTTGGGGCGGATCAAACGGTTGGCTCGTGAGCGCTACCTCAACTACCAGAGCATGATCAAACAATGGTTGAGCGAGCGGATGGAAAAGGAATTGAAGGATCGCTGAAGGTTGGAAAGGCTGGTCGGACACCACTGACGCCGGACATGAAGGTTACAAGTCATACGGACACGACGGGCAATGCGCCCTGGATTGGGAATCGATTCCCCGCCGGGACGATCTCCCTCCGCGCCTTCACGCTGCTCGAACTCCTCACGGTGATTTCCATCATCGGGGTTCTGGCGAGTTTGGTAGTGGGCCTCGCCCCGCTGGCCGCCGGCAAGATGCGCGATGCGCGTCTGCGCGGTGAATTGGCCGGGTTGCTCACCGCCATCGAGAACTACAAGGCCCGTTACGGGGTCTATCCGCCGGACAACTACGATTCCACCACCGGCACCAACAACTCCGCCCTTTCACCCCTCTATTACGAACTTTCCGGGGTGATCGTCAGCAACCTGCCGTCGAAGACGACCGGTGAGGGCGGTTACTTTGTGACCCTGGACGACAACCTGAAGATTTCGCCGCCTTGGGTGGAGTCCGTCTTCCGCCGCGAGGGGTTCGTGAACGCCGCCACCCTGGATCAACGCCGCAAGATCCTCCGGCATCCCTTCAAACTCGCCCAGCACGCGCAGATCTACCGACGTTCGACCGACGCGGGCTACAAGCCGTTGGAGGTGCTCGCAGTCGGGTTCGCCGGAGACGCCACCGGGCGTCGCAATGACGGGTTTGCCTGGCCGCTCGATGATCCGCAGCAGCCGATTCCGACGAATCCGGGCCTGAATCCCTGGCATTACGTGTCCACCAACCCCACCAACAATCCCGGCACCTTTGATCTGTGGGCCGAGGTGAAGGTGCGGGGAAAGACCAAGATTTTCGGCAACTGGAAGCAGTGACCCGCTGCCTTCCGTTCACCCACCCAATTCCGATCCGTTCATCCCCCAGCCCCTTCCGAATCATGAACCCCCACCGCCCTCATTCCCGGCGCGCACGCTCTGGATTCACCCTGATCGAGCTCCTCACGGTCATCGCGATCATCGGCATTCTCGCCGGCATGCTGCTCCCGGCAATCGCGGGCGCGCAGAAGAAGACCAAGATCTCCAAGACGCGCACCGATCTGGCGAACATCGCCGCGGCGATCACGGCCTATCAGGCGACCTACAGCCGCCTGCCGTCGTCGCAGGCCGCCCGCCAGTCGGTCACCACTGATTACCCGGATTACACCTACGGCACGCAGCAGGGCGGGCAGCAGGTCTTTGATTCCAAGGGCGCGCAGGCCTACACCCAGATTCTTAATCGCGGCGGCACCTATCAGGTCAGCAATGCCGAGCTCATCGCGATCCTCACCGACACCCCGATGGCCCCCGGCCGCTTTGTCACCGGATCCCCTCCCAATACGTACTCGTCGGTGAACGACACCGACGGCAAGCCGGTGAATTTCAATTCCTCCCTGAACCCGCAGCACAATGTGGCGCTGAACATCAAGACCTCGCGTGGCTACTCGCCGAACGGGGTGAGCGAAAGCGATGGCGTGTACCGCGACGCCTGGGGCCATCCGTTCATCGTCACCATCGATCTCGATTACGACAACCGCGTCGGCGATCCCTTCGGCGGCAACAGCACCGTGGCGGCGAGCAATCCGAATTTCCGATCCATCAACCAGAGTGTGATCGTGTGGTCACTCGGGCCGGACGGAAAAGCCGACCTCTCTCTTCCTGCCAATCAGCGTGGCACGGTGAACGAGGACAACATTTACAGCTGGCGCCAGTAAGTCCTGTTTTTGACACCGGCTCCTTTGGGATCGTCACCATGTTCTCCCCCGCCTCCAGCCCCGACCGCTCTTCGGTTCCGGGATTCCGCCCGACCTTCCGGGCGGGCGCCTTCACCCTGCTGGAACTGCTGG
>JANXMD010000723.1 GCA_025354845.1 Verrucomicrobiota bacterium
CTTGGCGAACCTCGATGCCCGCTTCCGTGACCACACCGTTGCGCTTTTCGAGAAGCACGGCATGCGCAACTGGGGCTATTTCCACAAGATGGCCGACCAGAAGGAGGCCGACGTGAATCTCACCTACTTCCTCACCCACAAGTCCCAGGGCGCCGCCGAAGCCTCGTTCGGCGCCTTCCGCAAGGATCCCAAGTGGATCGCCGCCAAGGAGGCTTCGGAGAAAGCGGGGGGTGGCTCGTTGACGATTCAGGACGGGGTGAAATCGGTGTTCCTGAAGCCGACCGACTATTCGCCGACCAAGTGATCAGTCGCGGTAGGGGCTTAGGAAGCCAATCCGTCTCAGACCACCCCGCCACGTTTGCTGGACGGGGTGGTTTTGTGTAAGGAGGGAATCGACAGCGCGACGAATCCGAAGCCATCTCCCTCTCTGATCATGTCCGCAACCTCCACACTGCCCCCGTCTCTTGCTTCGGATCGCAGCGCCTCAACGGGCTGGAGGGATCGCTGGGGATTCAGCGTCCTCCTGCTTGCCGGGTACCTGGCGACGTTTCATCTCTGGCCTGGAATGCAACGCGGCTGGATTCAGGTCACCGGCAGCTTCTCCACTGTGCTGCTCGCCGTGGCGTTCGTTCGTGCGGCGCGTCAGGGATACTTTCTGAACACTTGGGACGCGATTTGGCACGCGTCGGTGATCCTGGATGTGTGCCTCGAGGGATGGCTCATCGCCCGCCACGACCACTTCGGCTTTTACTTCTGTGCCGCGGCCTTTGTGGCGGTGCTGGGTGGCTATCGTGCCTGGCTCTGGCACCGGGTCGATGGCCGGTTGCGCTCTGTCGCAAACCTTGCCTTCAGCACTGGCGCGCCGAGCGCTACCGACCTAGCGTCTCGGCAGATGAATACCGATTCCTGGAAAACGGAATTTCAAGCGGTCTACGCCCGCGGACTCGCAGCCTGGCAGGCCGGACGTCGGTTGCCGTCCACGATGTTCGTCCCCGCCGACGCCGCCTGGCTCGGGGGCATTGGCTGCTCGGTGCAGGAATTGTTCGATTTCGTGGATGATTTCGCCCGCTATGGTGAGCCGGATTACGACGATGTTCTGGAGGTGACGTCGATCCGGCGGGATTTTTTCCTCAACGAGTTGAAAGGCCTCCCGGCGGCCCATCGGGTCCCCATGAGTGAATTGCCGCCCAAGGCCGCGGCTGTCGATGGAATCCCGTGGCTCCCGCGGATCATTGTGAAGGCGCGCGCCAAGCTGCGTGGCGAGATGCCGGACGATCTGATGTACGGCTGCGGCGGGGATCGTCAGTTTGTCGGCACCGTCCGCATGTCGCTCCCGCAGTTCCTGGCCCTGGTCCGCGACAGCGGCGCCGACGACCGGCGGATCATCGACGCCGTGAAGCGCTCCGCAGTGCGTTGAGCTTGGCTTTCGGCTGCGGTGGACCCCTCTTTCAAACAGGGGATGGTTTCGATCCGGTGACGAATTCAGGATTGGTGATGTCGATTGAAGACCTGGGGTCCCCCTGCGTCTGAATCGGCCGAAAATGATGCCCCAACTTCCTCGAAGCCTGGCGAAATTCCTGAATGCCGCCAGCGCGGCGGTGGTTTGGATGCTTCCGGTGTTTGCGGAACCTGCATTGCCGCCGTATCTCCACCCCCCTTCGGTTGATACCTACGCGCGTCACGATCCCGAAGGTGTCACCGTCCTCTCGAATGGCCGCCATCTCACGCCGGCGGGCACGCACTATTCGGTGGCTTACCAGCCGTACGGACTCGTCCAGACGCGGGATGGCTCCACGCTTTTTGTCGCGAGCGATGGATCCGGCCAACTCATGCGGCAATGGCACTCCGGGACTCCCGAGATCCTGCCGGTGGTGCTTCCCAAGCCCGAAGGCAAGCGGAAGGGGCACGCCAATTCCGGCGGTGCCGATTTCTCCCCGGATGGGACTCTACTCTACTGGAGCGGTGGTGAAAATGGCGTGGTGCTGGTGCTGGACGTTGCGACTCGGCAGATCGCTGCGGAAATTCCCCTCAACGGCACGCTGAACGGGCGTAAGTTTGAGGACAGTTACGCCGCCGATGTGAAGCTGTCGGTGGATGGCCGGTTTCTCTACTGCGCGGACACGACCAACTTCCGATTGGTGGTGGTGGACACGCAGGATCGCAAAGTCGTCGGCTCGGTCGGTGTGGGACGCTATCCCTACGCGCTCGTGGTGGCCGGGGACCGCGTCCAGGTCGCCAACATTGGCCTCTTCGAGTACAGCCCGATAGGTCCCTCCAAGGATCCGAAGTTCGATAGCCGCGGTCTGACCCGTCCGCCGTTTGGCTACCCGAGCCGCGAGGCGGAAAAAGGCGTGGAATTTGAGGGACGCCAAGTGCCCGGACTCGGAAAGGCCAATGTGCCCGAATCCTTTTCGGTGTGGGGTGTGGACGTCTCGACGCCCTCGGCGCCAAAGGTTGTAAGCCGGGTGAAGACGGGCTTGCTCATCGGTGCTCCGTCCGATCGCGACAAGACCGTGGGAGGCAGCGCCCCCAACTTCCTCGCACAACAAGGCACGAATCTCTACGTCTCCAACGGCAACAACGATCTCATCGAGCGGATCGATCCGTCCCGGGGAGTCATCGCCATTCGCCGCCGTATTGTGCCGTCGCCGCTGGTATCTGATCTGCGGGGCGTGAGCACTTCGGGTATGACACTGTCACCGGACGGCCGTCGTTTGTATGTCGCGGAACTGGGCATCAATGCCATTGCGGTCCTCGATGCCATCACTCTGGAGGTGATTGGTCATATTCCAACCGCCTGGTATCCGTACCGGGTGACGATTTCCCCGGACGGAAAGCAGCTCGCCTGCATTTGTTTTCGTGGCTTTGGTAACGGACCGAACGCCGGGAGCGAGATTCCCAAGAGCGCGTTTCTCGGTATGCGGGGCGTGCTGAGCATCCTCGACACGCCGACTGACGAGGCGCTGCGGGGGATGACGGCCAAGGTGTTGGAGAACAATGGTCTGGTGGATCACTCGGCTGACCGGCCCGCCATGTCCACCCCGCTGATTCCGGCGGTGCCGGGTAAGGCCTCGGCGGAGATCAAGTATGTCGTCTTTATCACCAAGGAGAATCACACCTACGACACGATCTTCGACCGCATTCCCGGTGCGAAACACGATCCGTCGCTTCTGCGATGGGGACTGCACCAGACCATCCGTCTCGCCGGTCAGCCGACTCTCGAAAACGTGGGCGTGATGGTGAATCACAATGCCCTCGCGCGGCAGTTCACCGTCAGCGACAACTTCTACATGGAGCCCGAGGCTTCGGGTGTGGGCCATCGATGGCTGGTGGGTGTCCAGCCGAACAACCTGATGCAGATGACCTACTCGGTTGGCTGGTCGTTCAAGAAGCAGAGCACGGCGCCCGGGCGCCGCTATTCCATGGGATCCAATGGGTCGCTCATTCCCGAGGATTATCCCGAGGCTGGGGCGATGTGGGATCATCTGGCTCGGTATCGGGTTTCCTTTCGCAACTACGGCGAGGGATTTGAGTTTCCCGGCGTTGAAGAGGAGGAGGACGAACACCCCACAGGCGCACGCGAGGTGGTGAATGTCCCGATGCCCAAGGTGCTGCTCGATAACACTTGCTTCGGATTTCCGATTTTCAACATGAACATCCCGGACCAGTACCGCGCGCACTGGTTCATGAAGGATGTCCGCAGTCGCTTCCTGCACGGCTGGCATCGCTTTCCGTCGTTCCTCAACATCGCGATTTGCAACGACCACGGCACCAGTCCCAAACCCGAGAAGGGCTATCCCTACGTGGCCTCGTGGATGGCCGACAACGACCTGGCGCTCGGGCGGATCGTTGAGTTCCTGTCACACACACCGCAGTGGAAGAACATGGCCATCTTCGTCACCCAGGACGACTCGGGGGGTGAGCCGGATCACGTGGATGCACAGCGCAGCGTTTTGCTGGTGATCAGCCCCTGGGCGAAGCACGGCAATGTGTCGCACCGCCATACCACCATCGTCAGCATGCATCGCACTCTCTACGAGATCTTCGGCCTGCCGCCGCTCAACTTGTTTGATGCGCTGGCCAATGATTTCTCAGACTGCTTCACCACGACGCCGGATTACCGTCCGTACACCGTCGTTCCGGTGGATTCGCGGATCTTCGACCCGGAGAAAGCGAAGGATCCCAAGGATCCCGATTACGGGCAGGCGCGTCGCATGAAGTCCATCAAGATGGATGACGACGACGAAATGGAGGAGGTCCTCCAGAAGGCCGCCCGCGAGGCGCAGCCGCGTCGTTGATTCGGAGCGAAGGGGATCAGTCCCCCTGGCGGGCCGTGTAGGCTCGCCAGCCTCCGTACGACGTGATCTCGCGCTGACCGTCGCAGAGGATCGCCTCGCCCAGCACTCCGAGCACCTCGGTGCCGTCCGCCAAAGCAATCTTGCCGACGGATAAGCCGGGCGGTTCGCGGAGCAGGATGGTGGCGAGGCCAGCGGGGGGAACCGACCACAGTTCGAGTGCCACCGCGGTTCCGCCCTCGGCCACGCGTTGCATCGCAGGGTGGCGGTCGCGAATGGACCAGATCCGATAGCAGGGCGCCGTGCTCGTCTCGCTGAGAAACGTCGCGCCGACCTCCAGCAGGTTCGGATTCAACTCAAGGCCGCGCATGAGCGTGCCGTTCACGGCGAGGACGACTTCCATCATGAAGGTGGCGGGTTGGGATTCAGAAAGCGGACCGGCTTCTCGTAAATGGCCAGGACGATGCAGCCGGCCTCGCTGAGGATGCTGTGACTCGTGCCGGGTGGATTGATGATCAGCATGCCGGTTTCGGATTTGCTGTTTTCGTCCACCTGCGAGCCGCTCAGGACGAGGATATGTTCAAAACCCTGGTGTTCGTGGAGCGGCACGCGCGCGCCTGGTTGGAATCTCAGCAGCGCAGCGGTGGGACCTGTTATCCCGTCGCCGTAGAGACGAAAGATGTCCACGCCCTCCTGAAAGGGCTGCCACGCCAGTTTTTGGTGCCACTGTGCGACCTGAAACAGGTCCGAGAGTTTCAGCACCCGCTCGGGATCATTCGCCATCACGCCCGCACCGTACGCGACGGCCTCGGGGGCAGGCAACGAATGCCCTTGGGTCATGCCTGGAGTGTCTCGATAAGGGCCGCTGAGTCGGCGACCGCGCCGAACACGCCACCCTGCATGGTCACCATTTTGAGCGCCGCCAGGTGGTTGCCGTAGTCGGTCGCGCCGGTGCAGTCGGAGAGGATCAGGCACTCGAATCCCCGATCATTCGCCTCGCGCATCGTGGTGTGGACGCAGACGTCGGTGGTGATGCCGGCCAGGGCGATGTTCTGAATCCCCTTTTGTCGGAGAATCATGTCGAAGTCTGTCCCGTAGAAAGATCCTTTGCCGGGCTTGTCGATCACACACTCTCCCGGCAGCGGGGCCAGTTCCGGGATGATGTCCCAGGATTTCTCGCCGCGGATCAGGATCCGCCCGCAGGGACCGGCGTCGCCGATTCCCGCGCCAATGCGCTGACTACGCCAGCGCTTATTGGCGGGGAGATCGGCGAGATCCGGTCGGTGCCCTTCGCGGGTATGAATGATGTGAAAGCCCAGCGGCCGAGCGGCCGCCAGGACCCGTTGAATGGGGCCGATCGGTGCGCGGGTGAGGGAGAGATCGTAACCCATGCGATCAACATAGCCGCCCGGCCCACAGAAGTCGGTCTGCATGTCGATGACCACGATCGCTGTGTTCTCGGGCCTTAGGTCCCCGTTGTAGGGCCAGGGGTAGGGATTGGATGAAACGTGGCGTTTCATTTCGGGTTCGGAGGGTTCGAACGGATCACCACGGGTTCAGGCGGTCGCCGATTCCGGCAGCCCTTCGCCGCTGGATTCCGGATGCTCGGCCGGCTTCGGGGCCACCACGGCGAACTTGGCGCACGCGGTTAGAACGCCTGCAACCACCAGGTAGGCGGCGGCGACCGGAAGCGTTTGGGCGATGCCGATCTTCTCACCATGCATCAAGCCGAAGAAGGTCAGGGCTCCCGCCGCGGCGGCGAACCCGGCCGCCTTGATGAAGAGGCGGTCGATGATGAGTGCGGCGATGGCCCCGAGCATGAGACCGCCCAGGATGGATCCCCCGCCGAGAAGCTGGAGGCCATGATACAAAACGCCCTGGTTCTTCATGCCTCCCATCAATTCCTCGGAGACGGTGAAGATGCCGGCCGCAGCGAGGGCGCCGTTGATGATGGTCAATCCCCAGTTCGCGATGTGCGGAGCGAGGGATAGGATGATTGCCGGCGCGTGGCTGCGCGGGGTTTCCTGGAAGGCCTGCGAGCCGATCAGCATCGCGATATACAGCAAGATGGGAAGGATCGCGACGCTCGGAATCAGCGCGAGCATCACCGAAATGGTGCCGAACCAGCAAAGCAGGATGACCAAGAGACCGGTGCCGGCCGAGTAGCCGATGCGACCGCCCATGGCCTTCCAGCCGGGGTGCCCGATGTAAACCGCGTTGATGAACGGATTGCCCATCAGGCAGCCGACCAGGCTAACCACACCGTCGGCGGAGAGCACTCGGGTAGTGGGGAAGCTGTCGCCGGCGACCGCCGCGCTTTCCACGTTGTCGATGGCTTCCACGAGGTCGTAGATGCCGAATGGAATGGCGGTCACCAGAATGGTTCCGAGGAACTCGAATCCGGAGAATACGTGGCCGAAGGCCGGCATGGGGATATGGAATCCGAAGCTGGCCACCGAGTCGGTCAGCCCCTTCACCGTCATGCCGCCAAAGTTGAATCCAAAGGCGTTGGATCCCCAGGCGATCAGCGTGCCCACCGCGATGGCCACCAGGCCCGCCGGAATTCCGCGGAAGTAGCGAACACCACCGAACCAGCTCAGCAGAATGATGGCGAAGCAGGTCAGACCGATGACCGGCGTCATGAACATCTGCAGCGCCGGGCTCATGGCGATAAAGGTCACCGAGACACCCGCGAGCGTGCCCAGAAGCGCGGCGCGTGGCGTGATCTTGCGGATGATCGGGGCAATGAACCCGCCGATCATGAGGACGAAGCTCTGGATGAACACCCAGGTGAGGCCAGCCTCCCAGCCCTTGATGGGATCTCCGGTCTTGAGCTTGATTGGCAGCATGATCACGAACACCACCACGAACATGTGGGGAACGCTAATGCCCGACGGCAGGGCGCAGACGTCGGTGCGCCCGGTTTTTTTCGCGAGCTGGTAGGCGAGGTAGGCGTAGTAGGCGGTGGACAGGAACATCATCAGTCCTGTCGCCGGCAGGATGCGGCCGAAGACCAGGTCGTCGGGCAGCTTCAACACGAAGCGCAGGAGCGCGGTGAGCGTGAGCAGGTTGACGAGGATGTTGGTGCCGAAGCCAAAGAAGGCATTCCAGTCACCGGGCACCCAGAGTTTGGGCTTGAGGGGATTCATGGCGTGGAAGGAGGGGGGGCGGAGTTGGAGAACGGGAAGGGAGGAAGGAACAGACAGGCAACGCGGTCGGAGAGTCAGCGCAGGGCGGCAAGCAGGGTTTCCGACCGGGTAACCCAGCCGAAGATCCCTCCCTGCGCCTTGATCATGCGGAGTCCCATTTCCTGGAAATCCGCGAAATAGGAGCCCACGCAATCGGAGGGCACGAGGCAGTTGTAGCCGCGATCGTTGGCTTCGCGGACGGTGGTGTTGACGCAGACCTCCGTGGTCACGCCCGTCACCACCAGTTGGGTGATGCCGAGATTGGACAGGATGCTGTGGAGGTCTGTGGCGTGAAAGGCGCCCTTGCCGGGCTTGTCGATCACCGGTTCACCCGGCAGGGGGTAGAGCTCGGGGATGATGTCATGGCCCGCTTCGCCGCGGATCAGAATACGTCCCATGGGGCCGGGATCTCCGATGGTGGTGCGCCCACGGCCGCGGATGCGCTTCGCCGGTGGGAGGTCACTGAGGTCCGGACGATGCCCCTCGCGGGTATGGATCACGGGCATCCGCGCAGCCCGCCACGCCGCTAGCAGTCGCTGATTGGGTTCGATGGTGCGACGAAGTTGCGAGACGTCGTTGCCGAGCATCTCGCCGAATCCTCCCGGCTCCAGGAAGTCCCGCTGCATGTCGATGATCAGCAGTGCGCAGCGTCCCGGGGTTAGCTCGAAGGGATAGGGTTCTGCTTCGAGTTCAATGGTGGCGGGCAGGCTCACAGGAGGGAGTGGATGAGGTGGGAGGAAACGAGCGGGGCCTTCGGCTCAGAAGAAGGAGGAGATGCCGAGGTAAACCTGAACGGTGTCCCGCGTGGGCTTTCCCGGTGCGTTGAACAGATTCAGGTTGTAGAGATTGTTGTCGACGAAGTTGATGTACTTGAACCCGACGTGGCCGCTCCAGTGGCCCAGACCCGAGGGCATGAAGTTGATGGGGAAACTGGCCTTGAGGCCGGTTTCGAAGATCGCGACCGTCGAGCTCTTGGCGTAGAAGTCTCCGTAGAAACGCTCGTCCGGCATGAGGATTCGGGTGGGCGCCTCGATTTTCAGTCCGTGGAAATCCTTGAAGGCATAACCCGGGGCGATCGCGAGATCGAAGTAGTGGCTGGAGTTCGGTGCGGGATGTTTGGCCGCCTTGTTCACCGGGGGCAGCTTGATGACGCCTCCGGGCAGTGCGGCGTCAGTGGCTTTGCCATCGAGTTCCTGCCACAGGGTGATCGAGGGATGCAGGGCGAAGGCGCCGAGGTAACTGGTGTCATCGTAGCTCAGCTTGGTTTCCAGATGATGCGAAGTGCCGATGTCCAGGATCTGCTCGGCGAAGGCGGTGTAGGTCACGTCGAGCTTGAAGTTCTTGCCGAGCCCGAACGAAAAGCCGCCGATCGGGTCGATCTCGGTCCAGGGGGTCTTGGGACTGCTGCCGAAGGGCGGATGCACGGACACACCGCTGGTCCCGAGGTCATTCCAGACACCGCCGACCAGGGTGACGTCGTTGATGAAGGAGTCGCCCTTGTAGAGGCTGGTGAAGGTGAGGAACAGGGGCTGCACGGTCAGTCCCTTATCCCGAACCAGCATGCCGCGGGGCGTCACGTACTCATTGGCAAACTCGAAACTCACGAGGGCGTGGATTCGCGATGGGGCCTCTTCGGCCCGAAGGGATTCGGGAGCCGAGAGGGCGAGGGCACCGAGTGAGGCGAGGGACAGCCAGACTCGGGAATGAGGGAGGGAATGGGTGGAGGCGGTGGACTTCATGGGAGCTGGGGTTGGGAGCAGGTTCCTGCCCGTTGCCCCAGCCAACGCAGAGGGCGTGCCAGCCTTTGGTCCTGTCGACATGCCTGCATTTGCTGGTGTTTTCGCAAACCAACCACGGCCCGATGTCCCCGCTGCGTGTTGCAGATGTCGCCGGTGAAACACTTGAAACACTCCAGCCGCGACAGGGCCCTCATTCGGCGAGCTTGCGATAAATACGGGTGCGGTGGACGCCCAGCATCCGGGCGGCATCCGCGATGTTGCCACCGGTCGCTTGCAGGGCCCGCTGAATGAGCACGCCCTCGGCCTCGGCCAGATTCAGCGGCAGCGACTCCCCCAACGCGCTCGCCTGCGCCTGCACCTGCGCTTGCGGGAGCTTCTGGGGCGAATCGGTTTGCACCGGCGCGAGCCCGAGATGGTCGGCCCGAATGGTTCCGCCGCCACTCTCGATCAACGCCCGTTCAATGATGTTTTTCAGCTCGCGAACATTTCCCGGGTAGTCATGTGCCTGCAGAAGCTCCATCGCTTCGGGACGGATCACCGGTGCCTTGAACCCCATCTCGGCAGCGAACAAACGGACGAAGTGGGTGGCCAGGACCGGCACGTCTTCCGGTCGCTCCCGCAAGGGCGGCGTGGACACGGTGTAGCGCGCGAGTCGGAAGAAGAGATCCTGACGGAAGGCGCCGGTGGCGATGCGCGCCGGGAGATTCGCGTTGGTGGCGCTCAGGATCCGGACATCGACGTGTTTGGACTTGGAGGCCCCCACCGCGGTGATGCAGCCGTCCTCGAGCACTCGGAGCAGCTTCACCTGAAGGGACGCCGGCATGTCGCCGATCTCGTCGAGGAACAGAGTGCCGCCGTGCGCGAGTTCGAAGTAGCCCTTGCGATCGGCGGTGGCGCCGGTGAAGGCGCCTTTCACGTGTCCGAACAGCATGGATTCAGCGAGCTCCCCCGGAATGGCGACGCAGTTGACGGGCACAAAGGGGCCTTTGGCGCGCGTGCTGTCAAAGTGGATGGCCCGCGCCACCAGCTCCTTTCCGGTGCCGCTCTCCCCCAGGATCAGCACGCTGGTCTGGCTGAACTGCTGCAGCCGACTGATATCGCCGATGATCTTTCGAATGAGCCGGCTGCCGCCGACGATGCCGGCAAGGTTCCAACGTTCCGCCTCCAGGCCCGACAGCACGGCGAGGGTCTCGTCGGCCTGCTGGAGTGCGGATTCCGCCTGCCGGCGCCGCTTCATTTCCTCGGTGAGATCGCGGGTGCGCTGCTCCAATACCTGGTTCTGCTCGCGGAGTTCGCGACTCAGCCGACTGAGGCGGAGGTGGGTCGCCACCCGGCTGACGATGATCTCCGGTTCAAACGGCTTGATCACGTAGTCCACGCCACCCGCCTGGAATCCCTCAACCACGCTCGTCATTTCATTGCGGGCGGTAATGAAGATCACCGGAATGTCCGCGGTTGTCGGGTTTGCCTTGAGCCGACGGCAGGTCTCCAGGCCGTCGAGTTCGGGCATGAGAATGTCCAGCAGGACGAGGTCAGGAAGTGCCCTCTCGGCGACCTTCAACGCCGCGGAACCAGTCGAGGCCGCGAGGATTTCGTAACCCGCGGGTTCCAGTGCCGCCGTCAGAACCGCCAGGTTGGATGGCTGGTCATCGACCAAAAGGATTCGCGGAGGGCTCACCAGTGGGGCCGTGGCGACGGGGTTCATGCGGCTTGCGGGGGACGGCTTGCCGGGCCCGGGGAGGTGACGGTCGTGATCAGCCGCTGAATGCCGTCCATGTCGTAGCTGCGCATCTGATGCCGGATGCGTTCGGCAAGCAGCCGTTCTTCAGGTCCAAGTTGACGAAGCGCCTCCAGACAG
>JANXMD010000768.1 GCA_025354845.1 Verrucomicrobiota bacterium
TCAACGAGCCCACCGCGGCGGCCCTCGCCTACGGACTCCATCGGCTCGGCGAACGCTCCAAAGTGGCGGTGTACGATCTCGGTGGCGGCACCTTCGATCTGTCGATCCTGGAGCTCAACCAGGGCCTCTTCCAGGTGCTCAGCACCCACGGGAACACGCGCCTGGGCGGGGATGACCTCGACCGACGACTCACCGAATTCCTGGTGTCCAAGATCCGCGAAGCTGGCGGCCCGGATGCCTCCAAGGACGACGTGTTACTAAGCCGGATCCGGGAGGTGGCCGAAGCGGTCAAGATCCGACTGAGCAGCGACGTCCGCGCCGAGGCCGCCCTGCCCTTTCTCACCCCGACGTTTAGCTTTTCCGTGGAGATCACCCGGGAACAGCTGGAAGGCTTGACCCGCGACCTGATCGAGAAGACCCGCGTCCACTGCCTGCGCTCCCTAGCCGACGCCAAGCTGGAGCCAAAGGACCTTCAACAAGTCATCCTGGTCGGTGGACAGACCCGCATGCCGCTGGTGCGCCGCCTGGTGGCCGAGTGGTTTCAGTGCGTCGATTTTGAAGAGACCCGCGGCGACGTTCGCCTGGGTACCGAACATCACCGCGCCGCCGGGCCTCAACTGAATACCAGCCAGAATCCCGACGAAGCCGTCGCTCTCGGTGCCGCGATCCAAGGGGAGATCCTTTCGGGTGGCCTGAAGAATCTGCTGCTCCTCGACGTCACGCCACTTTCCCTGGGAATCGAGACCTTCGGCGGTCTGATGAACGTGATCATCCACCGCAACTCCACCATCCCGGTGAAGGCGGGCGAGCTCTTCACCACCGCCGTCGACAATCAGCGTTCGATGGGAATCCAGGTGCTCCAGGGGGAGCGTGAGCGCGCTATGGACAACTGGTCGCTCGGCCGGTTCGAGATCGAATTCGACAAGGCCCCCAAGGGCGTGCCCCGAGTTGGCGTGCAATTCGAGATCGATGCCAACGGCGTCCTGCACGTGCTCGCCCGCGACGTAAAGACCGGTCACCAGAAGCGCGTGGAGATGAAGTCCGCCGTGGATGTGGACGATGCCGCGGTTCAACGGATGGTCGAGGAATCGGTTGAGCACGCCTTTGACGACCTACGGGCTCGCCAGTGGATCGAGGCCAAACTGCGCGCCGGAGAAACGCTAGTAGCCACGCGCAAGACGATGGCCGAGTACCACGATCAACTGGATTCCGAGTACAAGACCCAACTCGACGAAGCGCTGGAGGCGGTTGAGGCCGTGCTGTCGCTGGAAAATCCGCGCACCAAAACCGGTGACCCGGAAAAGCTGAAAGCGGCCACGGCGGAACTGGATCGAGTCACGACGCCGCTTGCCGAACACGCCATGGATCAAGCCATGGAAGCCGAACTGCGCCGGCGTGGACTCATTTCATCCGCATCGACAGCTGAAGTCGCACCGTCCTCCCCCGAAACCTGAGCACGACCTCTGTGGATCGGTGGGAAGCAAAGCGCCACACAGCTATCGATACCGAAACCCAAGCCACACGGTACTCCTCACACCAAAGCCGGCCTCGCGATTTGGTAGGAGTTCGCGCTTCGTTCCCCGCGCCCAGGGACACAGCCGCAGCCGCATTCCGGGCAACGCTATCCGTTGTCGGCTGGGCTCCTCCTTGAGTCGCGCTCGACCGCTCGCAATCGAATCGCAGTGTCGAACAACCACCCGAAGAGCACGATCACGAAGAGGCGATTGGTGTAACCATAGGGCATTCCTCGGCGCAGCGTGAGGAGCTGAAGCCCGAATGCGATGACGAGAAGCAACGCCAGAACGAGTGCTGTTCGCTGGTAAGTGCGCCAACGCGAATCGCTCCCGAAGCTGAACGAGACCAGCACCGCGCTGAGCATGATCCCCACGATGTTCACCAGGAAACTCATATCATGGATCTCACCCGACCGGGTCGATGGCGCTCCTAGAAGGTCTGTCGGAAACATTGCCGAAACCCCGACGCCAATTGCAGGAATTACCAGAAGCAGTGTCCCGATCTTTGCAACGCCGGAGCGAGGGCCGTGGCGAAACAAGCCTCGTAGCAGCATCAGAAGACCACAGCCCATCGCGAGAAAGCAGGTCGTCATCACCCAGCCGTACGGCCCCACGGCATAATCGCTGATCATATGGATGCGCGGGTCATAATCGCGCCGCAGCAGATGCAGCAAAAGCAGCGCGATCACGGAGTACGAGAAGCAACCAATCGCCAGGGTTCCGAAAACGGTTGGCGTGGAGTTGCGCGGAGTTGTGGGGTCTTGTGTGGTCACAGTATTTTCAGGCCTAGACCCAAGCTCAGTGAGCCGGCCCGCGAGAAGCATGGATTGCAACCACGAATAGGGTTACCGCCGGACCGTTTTCCCCTTTGGAACTAATGGGCCGGCGAGAGCGCGTAGCGACGCGAGAAATCCTACGGCGGTCAAACCGATTCGGGCAAGATCCCACATCTTCCATCGGTGTACGAGGGAGAGAATCTCCGCATCGCTTCGCTCCAATCGCCCTTTATGGATACCCCAAAACTCGTTGATCATCGGCCAGAAAATCGTGGGAGTGATAGCCCAGATTATGATAAACGTGATGAAGGGAATCAGTAGCCAAACACGGTCCTCACTCTTCCAGCCTCCAATCAATGCGCCGACGATTCCAATCAGGACGACTGCGCTCAGAGGCTGAAAGAAGGCGCCAGGATCGATCGGATAATCCTTTCCATACGGCAGATGCACAAATGACGCAGGTGGCGAAGCACCCCAAGCACCCGCCACGACCATCAGATCGAAAATCTTGGCTCCGAGGGCGATTCCGCCAAAGATTACATAGAGCCACAAGAATGACCTCGTTATCCCCAAACGCGTGGAACTGGCTAAGCGAACGTTCGGGGAAGACGGTACCATGGTGGGACATGAAAAACCGAAACCCTTAAAACAGCCAGCGTTTTACCCGCCTATACCCTATGGCTGATGAAGGTTAAAATGAAGGTGGCTGACGGGTTCGGCGACCGTGGGTTAGAAGCCGAATTGGCGACGTCCAGAACCACAGCGTTGTGGAGGAACGGATCACTCCGCCAACCAGTCGACAGGAAGTGCCTCATGCGGCCCTCACCCACCAATCCGAAAGTTAATTATGTTGGTCTGGATGTTCACGCCGAAACCATTGCAGTCGCCCTAGCCAATTCCACCGACCAACGACCCAAGTTCTGCAGCTCGGCGCACGAGATATCACGATTACAATTGCGGCGCCCCGCGACCGTTTGCAATCCCGGTGGGGGCGGAATCTTTGAAGCGTCGATCGTCCTCCCTTTCGTTCGGCCTCATACGGGCAACCTCATCGGGAATATGCCGCTCCGATGGAGCTCGGGAGATCTCGTTTGTTTGGCATCTACAACGATATCGCGCCGACGGCGCTCCCGTCCAACGTCGTAGTGGGGCGTCGTGCTTGGTTTTTTCGTGCCGGGTGGCGTCCTACGTACCTTCAACCCACCCGCTCGGCCACGAGCCGCGCTTCCGGGGAATCCGAGGCCCTTGCGCCATACTCGTTTCCCCTCCTGCTTTCCTGCGTTCCAAATTCAACCCACCAGGCCGGCAGGATGCCGGCGCTCCGGGCCGTTTGAGGACAAACGCTTCCGATCTCCTCGGATTTTCTGCGTCTCCGCGCCTCTGCGGTTCCTTTTTCGGCGCGGAACGACCGGCCTCAAAGCAAAAACGGCCCAAGGTTCAAAACCCTGGACCGCTGAAATTGTCCCGGAATTCCCGGGTGACTTGGGACTGCTCCCAAGTTTACTGCGCGGGCGGCAGTTCGAGACCGTTGAACGCGGCGTTGCCGAATCCTCCGGGATTGGTGTCCGCCGCATCCGTCGCCACGCGGACCGGTGCTTCATCGCCTCTATCAGAAGGCGCTGAGCCGCCATCGTCCGATTCGTCCTGAACTTTCGCCTTGGACGATTGTGCCCCCTCATTGGGATGCTTGGCGCGCTTCTGCTTGGGCAGCGGACTGACCATCACGTTGATGGCTTTGCCAATCAGCTTGGGAGGGAAATCAGGATGACCCCACGAGGCCAGATCCTTGAGGAACTTTTCGACGACCCCTTTGCCAATCTCCGTGTGGGCCATTTCACGGCCGCGAAAGCGAAGCGCGACCTTGACCTTCATGTCCTCACAAAGGAAGTCGATGGCATGAGAGAGCTTGATCCCGAGGTCATGGGGATCAATGCGGGGCGTCAACTGCACCTCCTTCACCGTACTGGCGTTCTGGTGCTTCTTGGAGTCGCGCTCCTTCTTGGCGGTCTCGTATTTGAACTTGCCGAAATCGACGACGCGGCAGACCGGGGGGACGGCGGCGGCGGCAATCTCAACGAGGTCCAGACCCTGGGAAATGGCGAGCTTGATCGCGGCACCCAACTCCATGACTCCCACCTGCTGTCCATCGGATCCGATGACTCGGACTTCTCGGGCTCGGATCTTGCCGTTGATCCGATACTGCGGCTGCGGCGGGGAAAAGCGGGACGGAAATGGGCGGCTCAAGCGACCTTCTCCGGTTGAGATTTGAACATGATGGGCATTAAAACCATTACTGCGCGGACAGACAGGGGACGGTATAGTGAAGGCAGTGAACCCACGGCAAGCCCAATTTCGTCAAAAGGAAGGGTTTTCCGTGTCGTTGTCCCTCCGGTTTGCCGCGTTAGGGATGTTGATGGCGGCGAGTTTATCGCTTCTAGCGGCGGAGATCCAGCCTTGGCGTGCCGCCGTTGAGCGCCGGTACCACGAAGCCCATACGGCGTGGACCGCGGCGCCAAACTCAGTCAGCAACGTCTGGCACTTTGCTCGCGCTTCCTTTGATTGGGCGGATCTGGCGACCAACTCGACGCAACGCGCCGCCGTCGCCAACGAAGCCATCCACGCCTGCCGCACCGCCCTGACCCACTCGCCGGACTCCGCGCCCACGTTGTACTACCTCGGACTGAATCTGGGTGAACTGGCGCAGACCAGAGGGCTCAGCGCGCTGAAGCTGGTCCGCGAAATGGAAACCCGCTGGCTGGCGGCCCGGACCCTGGACGCCACGTTTGACCATGCCGGGCCGGATCGGTGTCTGGGCTTGTTGTACCTCGACGCCCCGGGCTGGCCCGCCAGTGTCGGCAGCAGTGCGAAGGCACGAACCCACCTAGAGCAGGCGGTGGCGATGGATGGCGCCTTTCCCGAAAACCTGCTCTGTCTCGCCGAAGCGGAGATCCACTGGAAGCGCCCCGCCGCCGCCCGAAAGCTGTTGGAGCAGGTGGACAAGATCTGGGCGAAGGCCAGGGCCACGTGGGCGAGCCCGGAATTCGACGCCACCTGGGCCGACTGGCAACGGCGGCGAACGAAGGCGCGCACCGCGCTGCAGGCAACGGTGCGTTGATCGCGTTTCGTCGCCGGCTTCGCCTTTCGGGATTGTTGCCCCGCGGGGTCCACGATTACATCGCGCCCGTCATGTCCGAGTCCTCAACGCGCGCGGAAACCGCCGCGGCCCTGCTGGAACGCAGCCTGAGCCGCGGTCGCCTCGCGCATGGCTACCTGTTTCTCGGCGACGACATCGACGTCCTCGAGGACGCTGCGCTCCGTCTCGCCCAGACTCTTAACTGCGCCCACCCCCTGCGCCGCGGCGAGACCGGGATCCCGCTCGAAGCCTGCGGCATCTGCAACCCCTGCCAACGGATCCTTCATCGCAATCACCCCGACGTCTCCTGGGTGCGCCCGGAAATGAAATCGCGCGTGATCAGTGTGGACCAGATCCGCGCCGTGATCGACCGCGTGAATCTCCGCAGTTCGGAGAGCGCGTATAAAGTCGCGGTGTTCTCCAGCGCCGACCGCATGAACACCTTTGCGGCAAATGCCTTTCTGAAAACCCTGGAGGAACCACCGGCCGGATCGGTGCTCATCCTGCTCAGCACTGAAGCGGACCGCATTCCCGACACGCTGCTCTCGCGCTGCCAGCGGCTCAGCTTCGCCAGCGGAACCGTCCGCGTGGACGAGACGGTCGCCGCCTGGGTGGGGCAATTCGCCACCCTCGCCGAGCCGGCTTCACCCCCGCTCTCCGGACGCTACCAACTCCTGGGGACACTGCTCAACTCACTGGCCGGCGCGCGTGAGGCCATTGAAGAACAGTTCACCGCTGCGTCGCCGCTCTCTCGTCATGTCGATGCCGAGGCGAACCAGCGCGAACGTTGGGAAGAGGAGCTCGCAGCCTCCATCGAAGCGGAATACCGGCGGCGGCGTTCGCAGTTCGCTGCAGGACTGGCGGCGTGGCTTCGCGACGTCTGGATGCAGACCCTCGGCGGCCCGATCGAGCTCTCCTTCCTGCCCGGGCTTGCAGGTCCGACACAACGCGTCGCCGCACGACTCACCCCGGTCGAAGCCCGCTCCAATCTCGATTCTTGGGAAGGTACGCAACGACTGCTGCACACCAATGCCCAGGAGGCACTCGTCTTCGAGGTCGGCCTCCTCAATCTCAAGTTGTGAACGTCCGTACCGCTTCCGGGCCGATCTCCTCCGGAGCTTCCGCCGCCCCGCCGAAACCCCTGACGGCTGTCGGCATTCTGTGTCTCGCCCTCGGAGCGCTGCTCGGACTCGCGCTGCTGAAGTTTGGGAATCCGGTGATCCTCGACCATCAGGTAGGCGTTCCAGCCGGTTTCCTGGACGCGCTGCCGCTCACGGTCTCGTGGCCGGTCGGATGGGGACAGGGCCTGGTGCTCTTCATCAGCCTCGCCGCGGCAATCGTGTTAGGCGTGAGCCGCAATGCTCCGCTACCCGCTTTGGCACGGCGCGTCTGGCTCTGGCTGCCCCCGCTGCTCTGGCTGGTCTGGCAGGCCGTGGCGGCCAGCCGCACCGTCGATGCCGATCTCACCGCACTCACGCTGCCCCACTTCGCCGCCACGGTTGCCTGCTATGCATTGGGCCTCTTCGTGGTCAGCCGCGAAGGCCCGCCGCGACTCCTCCTCGTCTTCCTGCTTACCGGATTCGTGGTCTGCCTGGTGCGCGGCATCAACCAGCATCAGGTGGAGTTCAAGCGCGACCGGCAAACCCTGGTCGACGGCGAAAAATCAGCCTGGCGTGAGTTTCCGCCGGCGGTGTTCGAGCAGATGAAACAGGACGGCCTCATCGTGCACACCAACGGCATGGACATCGCCAATCCGATGATCCTGCTGAAGCTTCAGAAGGGCCGAATCCACGGGACGCTGGTGTATCCCAACGCCTTAGCAGGCGCGATTCTGCTGCTGTTTCCCGTCACGCTGGCCCTGGCGGTCTT
>JANXMD010000495.1 GCA_025354845.1 Verrucomicrobiota bacterium
GATCCTTCTCCGCTTGCGCCCTAAGCTCCTCCTTCTTCTTTTTCTGTTCGTTGATCACCGTCTCGTAGGCGGCGATCTGAGTCTGGTAGGCGGTCGCGACCTGAGGGGGCGCGGTGAGGACCTGCAGTCGGAGTTGGGTGAGGGTAGAACGGGCCACCTCTTCACGGATGTTGCGAGCCTGGTAGTATTGCCAGTGGTCCAGCTTGTCGGCCTGCGCCTGCTGCATCGCCTGGACGATATTGTCGTCCTTCACCTTGCAGATGCCGGTGAAGGTCGCGAGGAGGGCCACGGTGACGGCCACCGCGGAATTGATCCACACCGGGCCCGCAGGCGGTCGGGCCTCGGAGGCCTGGTTCACCACATCCTTAGGATCAATCTCCATGAGTAGCGACGGTTCAGGGGCATTGCGACAGCGACAGGAACAGCGGCGACGCTAGCGGGCCTTCCCGGAGGAAATCCAGCCCGATGCGTCAAAATGGCGTCACCGTCACCCGGGCACCGGGCACCGGACGACCAAATCGGTCGTGGCCGACAATCTCCACGTCTCCCCGGCTCTTCCCTGTTCCAGCCGGGAGGGTCGCCGTCCAATCGGTCGGCGTACTCCACGTCGGCGTGAGCGCCCGGCCGTTCAGAACGATCGATGCGATGCGCGGCGAAGCGGTCCCTTTCACGAGCACGCCCCCATTGCCGAGGTGCGCCCGGGCGACAAACGCAACCTCATGCCGCGAGAGCTCGGACTTGAAGGTCGCCCGACGAGCCTTGAGGTACGCCTTGCTGGCCTCGGTCAGCAGAGAATCCGTGGCCACCCCGGCCGCGTTGAGCGCCGCGGTCCATTGATCGAATGCCCTGTCGAGCCGCCCCGGCAACAATGGCCCCTCCAGCACCTCAAAGAGGGATCGAAGATAACTGCGACGCAATCGCGGCACGGCCAGCAGGGCCTCCAATCGCGGATCGGCGACGGCAAACAAGTCGCTGTCGGGCTCTTTCCCTCCCAGCGCCAAGGTGGCGTCGACGTCCCAGGGAACCAGGACGAACCGGCCACCCGGCGGACGGAACAGGTAACAGTTCTTGCCGCGATCCCAGCCGTAGGTGTCCCAGTTTCCAACCGCGCGTTGACAGGCCATCACACGGAACCACTGGTCGAGATCGACAACCCGCTCCACGGCATCAGCGTCGGCCGGCGCCCGCGGATCCATCGTGGGACTCAGCGCATCGATCAATCCGAACAACGCACGATAATCGCTCGCGGATTCGCCGGGACGCAGTCCACGAAGGCGCCACATGAACCGGTACGGCGCCGTGCTCAGGTTCGTGGTGCCGGGCACCACTCGTCGAATCAGGTCGGCGTCCTTATTCTCAAAGACCGTGGCCACCGAATTGGTGAACTCAAACCAGTCCTCGATCTTGAACAACGATCCGTGCCCGGCCGCGGGAAACCAGCCACGGAGCGCATGACTGTTCGGCTGCTGCACATCCTCATACACGAAGTGTCCTCGCAGGCCAGCCACCGCACTGCGTTCGCTGCCATTGACCACCAACCGGATGAATCGGCGATGCAGCGACGGTAATCCTAGATCGCGAAACACCAGCAGCGACACCGGTTCACTGAGGGCGCTTAGATCGCTGCTGGACCCACCGTCTCCATTGCCGGGTATCACCAGATTCAAATCCGTCTCGCCCAGCAACGGCTCGTCCTTCGGCAGGTGCACGACGTAATCGAAGCGGTTCGTGCCGTCCGGACCGGGAGCCATCTGTTCCACGTGCCAAGGGCTACCCGCCGCCTGGGCACCAACGTTGTAGATCGTTCGCCGATCGTCATAGACCAGCGTGGCGTCCAGGTCGGCGTTGCTGAGACGGTCGCGGGCGATCCATCGATCGCGATTGGCCTGGGTCATCCACAGTCGATAGGTCGGCAAACGTCCGGGAATCCGCGGGTCTCCGAAACGCACCAAGCACTCGTGCGAAAGCGAATCCCCCGGAAACAGGCGCGGCGCGGAACCACGCGGAAACACTTCGCTGGGAAACGTGTTCGTTCCGCCGGTCCTACCCACTGCGACGAGATGAAAGGCCACCAACGTGCCAGCCGGGTGACCGGGAATCGTGATCGCATACCGCGACCCCTCCGAGTCACCGGCGGGGTCCGACGCGCGGTGCATCGGCAGTTCGTGAACCTCGGGTGACGGATCCACCCGGTAGCGGACCACCACGTGATCCAACCCGCGCACCTCCTCGACGAATGCACTCACTTCCACGGGCTCTCCGGCATTCGGCACGACGGGATCGTGCTGCACGCTCCACAACGCCGGACCGGCGGAGGCGACCGCCCGCGTATTGGGCAAACCGGGAGTTCCCAAGTCCGCCGGAACGCGAAGCGAGCCTGTCGCCTCAGCGCCACCGCCCTGTAGCCGCAACAAAATCTCGGGCCAACCCCGCAGCCAGCGCGCACGACAGCGGATTGCAACCAGGTCCCCCTCCTGCACGGCGGCGAATGGATCCGTCACCACCTTGTTGGCGCCAGGGTCTCCGCGCGATCCGGCGCGCAGGTGCAACACCTGCCCTCTTCCCGCCGATTCCGGCTCCACGCTTGAAAGATCCATCGCCCCCATCGTGCGCCAACCGTCCAGCCCCGACTCGAATCCCGAGTTCACCACACGGTTCGTACCGCCATCCACGCGAACCTCCACATCGTCCACGAGACATTCCCCTTCTCCCAGTAGGTACACGTGGAGTGAGGTTCCGGCCCCAAACCCGATGCCATGTCCGACACGTCCCTGGAATTCCACCCGGGTCCACTCCGACTTCGACGACTCGTCGCTGTCGCGCCAAGCATCCGCGCGACGTGCGTCCGCCGCGGGATCGATGAGTTCCAGGCTGCTTCCCCCGCCATCCGACCAGACGCCCGAACGCCCACCAGCCTGGTAACGTGCCTCGTGAACCAGCGTCCACGATCCACCAGCGGAATCCGGTTTCAGCAGGCGGACCCGTCCAGCCGAGTGACTCAGCGTCCCGGCGAAATCACCCACGCAATTTCCACGATGCAACGCTGGATGACTCCGCCTCAGCCCGCGCGCGTCGCGGGCCACGACCAGATGCCCGCGGGCTGGGAGGGAACTACCAGGCGGGAACAGGAACTCGACTCCACCGTCCAGCTTCCATCCGGCGAGAGGCAGCGCCCGTTCACCGCGATTGAAGAGCTCAACGAACTGATCGCGGTCATTCCCGGAAATCGGGTGAAACAGAATCTCGTTGATCACCACAGCCGAGTTCAGGGCCATCGTCTCGTGAACACCGGCATCGGGAAACGCATCCGCATTCCCGGCGCTCGACGACGATTCGGCAGTGCCTGGAGTGCCTCCTGCAGCGGCACTCCATCCCCAGGCCAGTGGGTGACCCTCACCCAACGAGGGGCGCTTCAGTTCGAGGGAGCGCCCGCGCGACGACGACGCGTCAGGCCAAGGGCTAGCAGTATCCCTTCGCACCTCCAGTAGCAGGGCACCAAATTCATCACGCAGCTCCAGATGGAACGCGGCGCCGTGCAGCGCCCCTTCGTACGGTCCGAGCAAGTTTGGACCGTTCAGGCGGGGCCGCAGTGCCGCCGGATCGCGCGCCACCACCAGAAACCCGTCGGGCGCCAGGATTGTCCCGGGTGGAAACACAAAACGAACCGACCCCTCGAGCCGCCAACCCGCGAGCGACACCGGAATCAGATCGGCGTTGTACAACTCGACAAACTCACTCGAAGCCTCGCCTGAACGGTCCAAACTTGCTCGGACCGTACGAAGGGGCGCTGCACGGCGCCGCGTTCCATCTGGAGCTGCGTGATGAATTTGGTGCCC
>JANXMD010000819.1 GCA_025354845.1 Verrucomicrobiota bacterium
CAGGCCGATGTGGGTGATGAGGCGGCGCTGCGTTGTGTGCTGGATGAGGTCCGTAGAAATTGGGGCCAGATCCACGGAGTCGTTCATTCCGCCGTGGGCTCGATGGATCAAGGTCTCGCGTCGATGGACGAGGTCCAATTCTGCGCTGGGTTCGCCGCAAAAGTGGGCGGAGCGAAGACGCTCGTTCGGCTCCTCCAGGACGAACCGCTCGATTTCCTGGTGTTTTTCTCGTCGATGGCCGCCGTGTCGAGTGATCACGGCAAGGCCGCCTACGCGGCCGGATGCGCGTTTCAGGACGCCTTTGCGCACGCTGTGGCGCGAACGTCGTCCTACCCGGTGAAGACGGTGGACTGGGGCTACTGGGGAGCAATCGGCATTGGGGATGCGATTCCAAACTCGGTGAAGAACCGCCTTCTTCTGTCCGGCATCCGGTCCATGGAGGCGGACGAGGGGATGCGTGCCCTCGAGCATTTCCTCTCCGGAAGTTTGGATCGATGTGTCGTTTTGCGAGCGACGTCGTCGGCGTCGATGCAGGGCTCCATCTTGCGGGAGTCTCGAATGCGTCGAGCCACGCTCGGCGGTCCGGGAACAGCTTCTGTCGAAGCGCCGTGCAGCCTTGTGGGACCGGATCCTCTTCGCGTGCGGCACAGCTTGAATCAATTGGATGAGGTGCTTGCGGATCGATTGGTTGAGTCGTTGCATCGTGCGGGTTTTCTCTCCCCGGATCGAACCCCGCTCGAAACACTCCGTGCGCGGCTGTCAGACCCTGCGCGGCACGGTCGATGGTTGGAGCAGGTCCTGGTGGAGCTCCAGGTCAGGGGGCGCGTTGAGATTGAGGGTGAATGCATTCGGATGATCGCAACGCCTCCTCCGGGGTCCGCAGGCGTCAACGACGAAGGTGGTCCGGCGGCGAGGGAGACCGGTGCGGGGGCGTGGCTTGACTTGGCGGAGCGGACGCTCGGTGCATTGCCCGACATTCTCGCCGGCCGTCGGGCGGCCACGGAGGTCCTCTTTGCAGAGGCGTCCACGTCTGCCGTCGAAGCCGTCTACTCCGGCAACGGGGTTGCCGACTATTTCAATGCAGCGGTGAGCGATCTTGCCCTGCGTTGTGCGCGTGCACAGGAACGACGGGATCCGACGTCTCGGCTTCGGATCTTGGAGATCGGCGCAGGCACCGGGGCGACGAGTCGGAGGGTTCTTGAGAGATTCGCCCAGGAGGGTGTTCCATTGGCGGAGTACTGTTTCACGGATATTTCGCGAGCGTTTCTGAATCAGGCGGAGACGCACTTTCGCGGGATGGCGCCGACTCTTCGATGTGTGGTCTGGGACGTCGAATCGCCAGGGATTGGATCGGAGATTCAACCGGGGAGCTACGATGTGGTCATCGCGTCGAATGTGCTCCATGCCACTCGCGACATCCGCCGGACGCTACGGCATGCCAAGGCGGCATTACGCGAGGGGGGGCTTCTCCTGATCAATGAAATCAGCGGCCGCACCCTGCCGGCCTTGTTGACGTTCGGACTGCTCGACGGGTGGTGGCTTGCGGAGGATCCGGCGGTTCGAATCCCAGGATGCCCCGGGCTATTTCCCGAAGCCTGGGGCCGCGTGCTCAGGGCTGAGGGCTACCGGGGAATTGCGTTCCCAGTGACGGAGGCGCATGAGCTCGGGCAGCAGATTATCCTCGCCGAGAGTGACGGATGGATCCGAGAGGATGAAACCAGGGAACCGAACCCGGCGCGGGATCGCGTGGTGGTGGGTCCCGTGCCAGCGCCGATTCCATCCGTGGAAGCAGCCGACCCGAGGACTACGGACCGTCCCGGCGACGATCCGTCGTTACGTGGTGCCGCGGTGGCGTATTTCCGGCGTGTTCTTTCCGAAACCCTCAAGGTGCCTGTCCAGAGACTCGATCCAAGTGAGCCGCTGGAAACGTACGGAATCGATTCCATTCTGGTGATGCAACTCGTTGCCCGGCTCCGGAAGGAGTTTCCCGGAATCAAGAGCACTCTGTTTTTTGAGGTTCAAACTTTGCAGGGCCTGGTGGAGCACTTCTTAGCGACCGACTCCGGTCGGTTGGCGTCGGTGCTCGGGATCGCGCCTCAATCCGAAATCGTGCCAGCGAGCGGGATGGACGCAGTTTCGATGACCGGGATCACCGCAGTGCCGAATGCGACGTCCGCCGGTGCCGGAGGCGAGGCGATCGCCATCATCGGAATGAGCGGGGCGTTTCCCTTGGCTCCAGACCTCGCGGCGTTCTGGGAGGTGCTGCGATCGGGTCGCTCCTGCATTGCCGAGGTGCCGGAAGAGCGATGGCGCCTGGACGGATTTTATGAGCCGGACCGTCAAAAGGCGGTTCGCGAAGGGAAAAGCTATTCGAAATCCGGAGGATGGTTGTCCGGATTTGCCGACTTTGATCCGTTGTTCTTCAACATTCCTCCGGTGGAAGCCGAGGCGATGGATCCTCAGGAGCGCTTGTTTCTCGAACACAGTTGGCGGGCATTGGAAGATGCCGGGTACACGCGTGAGGGGCTGGCAACGCGATGCAGGGGCCGAGTCGGGGTGTTCACGGGAATCACGAGTCAGGCCTTTGCTCACCATGCGCCCGCCTTCTGGAATCAGCCGGAGCCGCTGTACGGACCGCATTCGCTCAGTTCTGCGCCCAATCGGGTGTCGTACGTGCTGAATCTTCACGGACCCAGCCTGCCGGTGGACACGATGTGTTCCTCCTCGTTGACGGCGCTGCACCTGGCCTGCGAGCACCTGCGTCGGAATGAGTGCGAAATGGCGATCGCGGGTGGCGTGCACCTGAATCTGCATCCCGCGAGCTACGTGGCGATGTGTGCCAAGGGAATGCTCTCGCCTTCCGGCCTGTGCCGCAGCTTCGGCCGCGGGGCGGACGGATTCGTGCCGGGAGAGGGCGTGGGGGTCTTGATCCTGAAGCCTCTTTCGCGGGCGATGGCGGACGGCGATCCGATTCGGGCGATCGTGCGCGGGTCTCACGTCAATCATGGCGGAAAGACGAACGGCTACACCGTTCCGAATCCGAAAGCGCAGCAGGAGCTTGTGCGTGAAACGTTGCGCAAGGCGGGAACGCCGGCGGAGTCGATTTCCTGCCTTGAAGCCCACGGCACGGGTACGGAATTGGGCGATCCCATCGAGATTTCCGCGCTGGCCGGAGCCTTCGGGGCGCCGGCGGTTGGTGGATCCTATTGCGCACTCGGTTCGGTGAAATCGAACCTGGGGCACCTAGAAGCCGCTGCGGGCATTGCGGGCGTCATCAAGGTGGTGCTGCAATTGCAGCATAGGACCCTGGTTCCGACCCTTCATGCCGAGGAACTCAATCCCGAGATTGAGCTGGCTCAAACCCCGTTCCGCCTCCAGCGGGAGACGGCGCCGTGGGCGACGCCGGGGACGGCGATACCCCGGCGGGCCGGTGTTTCCTCGTTTGGCGCCGGGGGAGCCAATGCGCACGTGATCCTGGAGGAATTCGCCGGCGAAGCGCCCGCGGAATGCGGGGCACCTGGACCGTTCCTGGTGCTGCTGTCGGCGCGGGTTTCGCAATCGCTTCACGACGCTGCGCGCAATTTGCTGGCCTATGCTGAAGCGGGTGACGAGTCGGGGAGGGCACACCTCGCTGAGGTCGCCTACACGCTTCAGGTGGGCCGCGAGGCCATGGAGGAGCGCTGGGGCTGCCTGGTCCAATCCTGGGACGACCTCGTGCAGACGCTGCGGCGACATCTCGCCGGCGAGCGTGATCTTCCCAACGTAGCGAAAGGAAATAGCGGCGAGCGCCACGAGGCGGCGCGATGGCTTGGCGACGACGACGAGGTGTCGGCGGCGGTCGCGAAGTTGGTATCGCAGCGGAAGCGCGAACGGCTGCTGGAACTCTGGGCCCGAGGGGTACGGATCGACTGGCAGCTGTTTCACAACGCGAATGCTGCGAAGCTCCGCCGAGTTCACCTGCCGACGTATCCGTTCACGCGCCGTCGCTTTTGGCTGCCCGGAGAACCACCCAACCGGACACCGCGTGACTCTCGATCTCCCCAGGCACCCGTTTCAGTTCCAGAGTCCGGAATTTCCTCGATTCCAGCGTTGCCGAAGGACCTGGGTTACTTGTGGCGTTGGGAGCGAATGGCCGCGGTTGGAGAGTTGCAACCGACCAGGCCGATTCGTGAGGTCCTAGTGGTTTCCTTCGAAGGGAACACCCCGTTTTTGAACTGCGGCGTCCGACATCTGCAAAGCCTCGGAGCGCGCCGCGTGATCGTGGCACAGATCGGAGAGCGCACCGAGCCGATCGGTCCCGACCGGTGGCGTTTGGCGACGGCGGATTCCGGGGCGGTGGCGACGTGGCTCTCATCGTTGACCGAGCTGGACTGTTTGGTGTTTCTGGGCGGCGGGCCCGTTGGGACCGAACTCGAGGCCAGAGACTCCCAGGAAGTGGTGTTCTTCCGATTGGTTAAGGCGTTGCAGGAACGGCTGGGCGTGCGCCGTATCGACGCGTTTGTTCTGACCCGAAATGCACTGCCGGTGACGTCGCGACCGCACGCCTTGGAATCCGGTGCGGGTTTGACCGGGCTCGCGGGCTCGCTGGCTCAGGGTGATCGGCGATTCCAGATGCGGGTGATCGACGTTTTCACTGGCGACGTATCGGATCCCGGACAGCACGAGTGGCTGTGGCATCGGGCGCTGAGCCAGACCGCGTCGGATCGCGGTCAAGTGGTCCGGATCGAGGGCGGACGTGCGTTGCGTCAGGTGGTCTTGCCCGTGGTCGAAGCCGGCGGCGATGAAAGGGCGCGCGGATCCAAGGACGGATTCCGGACGGGTGGAGTCTATGTGATCGTGGGTGGCGCCGGAACCGTGGGCCGGATTGTGACGCGCCGGCTCATGGAGCGCTACGATGCGGAGGTGGTGTGGATCGGTCGCAGTGCGCCCTCGGATTCCAAGCTCGTCGAGAAGATCGCGGCGCATCGTAGGGGCGGCAGATCCCCCGTATACGTGCAGTGCGACGTGACCGCGCGCGATTCAATGCGACAAGTGGTGGCCGCCTTGAAGGCCCGGTTCGGGGTGCTGCATGGGGCCATTTTCTCTGCGGTGGTTTCCGCGGAGAACAACTCCATCGAGGCCAGTACCGAAGCGGAGTTCAAACGGATCTTCGAAACCAAGGCTCTGGGAACCGCGGTTTTCCTGGAGTGCTTTCGGAACGAGTGCGCGGACTTTGTCTGTGCTTTTTCATCGATTCAGGCGTTCTCCTTTACCTCGTCCCGCGAAAGCGCCGGGTACGCTGCGGGAATTACCGCGGCCGATGCGCAAGTCCGCGCGGCGGCCGGGGAACGGGGTAGGGTCCCTGTCGGGCTCATCCACTGGGGTTACTGGCGCGCATTTATCGAATCCACCTCCATTGCCGCCCGGTTGAAAGATCGGTTCGGGCTAATCGACGACGAGGAGGGATTCGAGTTCCTGAATTGGTTTGTGATCCAATTAAGAGCGGGGATTTTGACCGAGGCGGTGTGTGTCCGGGCCTCGGAGGCCGTGCGAACGCTGATGCGCGGGGGCGGTCCAGAGGAGCAGATCACGCTCTGTGACGGCGGCCGCGGGTCTGTGCTGTCCGCAATTCGGATCAATCCAGCGTGTCGGCCTGAAGCGGAAGGGTTGGCGGCTCTGAGTCGTGCCAAGGAGTTTGAGCAGTTCCTGGAAGGTCGACTCAGCGTGGCTCTTCGCCAGATTCGGGGGTTTGATCCGTCCAATCCCGGACGTCGCCCGCCATCGGTTTCCGACCGGTATGCGCGCTGGTGGGAGGAGTGCGTGGCGATGCTGGACCGCAGAGGCCCGGCCACGGAAACGACAGCGATTGAAAACCCGGAATGGTCCGCGGTACGGAAGCGATTTGAGCAGGATCCCACTCTGGCGGCCCGGATTCCCTTGGTGGAAGAGTGTCTGCGCCAACTTC
>JANXMD010000496.1 GCA_025354845.1 Verrucomicrobiota bacterium
CTCGCGCGAAACGGACAGTCACGGCGGCGCACAGCACCGCCCCACCCATCCGATCGGGTAGCGCGGGCGCTACCTCCTACTTAGCTGGGGAGGCGGGATCCGGTTGGAAACTGGAGGCGTGCACCGGCAGAGGAGAAGCGCTATGATTTCTCCATGAATTCCCCGTCTCGTGCCCCTCGCGCGCCGATGCGCTGGAGTCGACGGGGGTTCACGCTCATCGAGCTGCTGGTGGTCATTGCGATCATTGCCATCCTTGCAGCGATGCTCCTTCCGAGTCTTGCGCGTGCCCGCGCCAAGGCCTTGCAGACCGCCTGCTTCAACAACCTTCGCCAGCTGGGCATTGCTACGACCCTGTATGCCGGCGAGTACCGACAATACCCGGGAACGCTGTCGGTGACGTTCGGGTACAACTACGTCTGGCCCACGCGCCTGCTGACCCAGATGAGTGGAAATCGGGCGGTGTTCCGCTGCCCGGCCGCGGCGCTCGGCAGTGCCTGGGATACCAACGTCAATCCGACCTTGGGAGCCACCGGCCCCGAGGGGCGCTACGATCCGTTCGGCCTCAGCGAGCAGAGCCGCTTTTCCTACGGCTACAACGATTGGGGGCTCAACCTGCAAAACGTGCCCCAGCTCGGGATGGGTGGGGATGTCAACGGGGCGGCATCGAAGGGACCGGTGACCGAGGACATGATTCGCAGTCCTTCGCGCATGATTGCCATCGGCGATTTGAAGCCGACCATGAGCGGCCGGGTCCGCTTTGATGCGAATTTGGATCCAGTGGACCGCGCCGCGAACCACAGCCAGTGGCCCTCCAATCGGCACAACTACCGGACCGACTTGGTCTTCGCAGATGGGCATGTCGAAGCCGCAAGAAGGCGGGACATCATCAATCCCAACTCCACGGATTGGCGGGCCCGATGGAACAACGACGACCAGCCGCATCTCGAGGTGAAGTGGGTGGTGAATGCGGCGGCTGAGGCCATTCTCGACCGGTAGTGGAAGCGTGGGATTTCTTGACGAACGGCGGCTAAGTCCGTTTCTATCCCATTGCCCATTCTGACCCCCATTAAACGACCTAATGAAAACGCTTCTCTCCCTCTCCATCGCGGTTCTCGGTGCGTTGAGCACTCAGGCAGCCGTGTTCCAATATGGCGTTACCCTGGACGGTCCGTCCGAGTTTCCGGCGAATGCGTCTCCGGGTACCGGCAGCGCGACGGTCACCTACGATGATGCGGCGCATAGCTTGTCGATTAACCTGCTGTTCTCCGGCCTGACCGGAACCACCACGGCTTCGCATATCCATGCCGCGACGACGGTGGCACTTACCGGAACTGCGGGTGTGGCGACGACCACCCCGACGTTTGCTGGATTTCCGCTCGGGGTCACCTCCGGCACCTACGTCTCCACGTTGGATCTGACCCAGGCGAGCAGCTACAACCCAGCCTACGTCACCCTCAGCGGCGGCACCGTATCCGCCGCGGAAGTGGCGCTGGCCAGCGCCATGGCTGCAGGTAAGTCGTACTTGAATATCCATACCTCGACCTTTGGTGGCGGTGAGATTCGTGGATTCCTGGTGGCGGTTCCCGAGCCCACCGAGACCTGCGCGGCCGTGGGTGCCGCACTTGGTGCGTTTGCCTTGTACCGCCGCACCCGTCGCCAGGGCTGATCCGCCAGCGTCGTTTTCAAGCACTCTTACTCTCCGTCCCACGGGTTTTCCGTTGGGCGGAGTTTTTGTTTTAAGGTCCTGTCACAGTCGCCAGGACAGCGCTGCATTGAACCGAAAATCCGGCACGTTCTGAAATCCGCGCCCACCCGCCTGCAGTGCCACCTCGCCACCGATCTGCGCGCTGAAGTGGGACTTCCAGGTGAAGGTGACCAGCGGCCCAAGAAACCAAGCGGTCTGCCCGGTGTGGATGGACGCCCGCCCGCGGAACTCGTCGGAGCCGCGTGTTTCATAGGCGCTGTTCAGGGCGAGGCTCAGCGTGCCGCTGTTGTTCAGCCAGAGAAACGCGCCCGGTCCGCCGGAAAGAATGAGGTCGTCGGCGAACCGGTAGTGCCCCGCGCCTTCCGTCCGGGCGACGTATTGCGCCTGCGTGTTCCAGAAGTAGCGATCCCAGCGGGCGCTGCTGGCGACGCCGAAGAGGCCGTCAACGGCCCCGGTTCCGAGTGAAATATCGTGCAGGTGCACGCCTCCAACCACCGGACCGAGGGCATCGTGATTGTGGCCCGGGCCGACCACGGATTCGTAGTGATCGATGTCGTCCTGCAACTCGCGGAGGGGTTCCGTGTCCCCGGTGGGCAGGTGCAAACCGCCCAGCAAATTCAAGGTGAAGCCACGATCCATCGAGGAGACGCTCACCACGCGCCATCGACCCACCAACGTGAGATCACCCGGTCCGGCTTCGCTGCCCACGCGGCGCTCCGGAGTGAACCCTCCCACCATTCGAGTGAAGCGGTACGATTCCTGGATCACTGGCAGATTCAGGCTGACGCCGAATCGCTCGGAAAAGTTCCACCCCGCCACAAGGTGGGTGACGGAACGGTCGAGTTGGTCGGGATTCGTCCGGACGAACTCCACCCCATTGAACTGCTCGGTGCCGTATCGGGTGAATTGCTCCGAGACGCTCCAAGTGGAGCCGGGAGTGAACTCGCCTCGCGCATCCGTAGCCCGGTAAATGGCACAAAGGTCGCAGGCAGAAATCGCCGGAACCAGTGCAAGCCCCGCGACAAAACCCAAACCTCTCCGCGATGGGAAGAGTGGGATCATGGAGTCGCCACGAGTCGAAAGAAGCCCACCGGCCCATTGGTGGTCTCGTGGTACACGATGAAATGATCGTCGAACGGCAGCGCGTCCACGGTGTACACGCTACGCCAGGTTCCCGGAGGCGCGGAGAGCGCATTGGTGGAGAACTCGAGGTCATAGCGCCGGTTGGGCTCGGTATCGAAATGCACCAGCACCGCCCGCTTCAGAAATGGCTCGATGAGATAAAAGGTGGGCGGACCGCCCGCCGCCTGCAGCGCAAGCGTGACGCAGGCACCTCCCCAAAAGCCCGTGATCCACCGAATCCTGCGGGCTGCCCGGCATTCGGAGTCGTGGCGATTGGGCGAGGTCGGGACCATCAATGCCCCGCATTCCGCAGAAAAACTGCAGTCACGTCAATGTCCCGCGACCCTGGACTTTGGACCTTGGATCTTCCTCCCGGCGCTTCGAGACGTCAGGAGGCGCCTGACAGGCAATTCCCGAGTTGGCCTGCTGCGGATTTGATTGGCTGTCCCGGGTCGATCGGTACGGTTTCGGCATGGTGATCGTGCTCAAGCTGGTGTTGGCCATTGCGTCGGGATTGGTGCTGTGTGCGCTCCTATGAAGCGCTTCGGCTTCCTGCGGGACTCGCTCTTTCGGTTGGCGACGGTCGCCTACGCGATCAATCGCTGGGGCGTTAAGCCTCGGGTTGCCTCGGCGTTTCTTCACGGTCAGTTCAATGACCTGCTCCTGATTCCCGCGGCCCTTCCAGTGGTATTGTGGCTGCAACAGGCACTGGGAGTACGCGAACACGAGCTGCCGCCGACCGGATCGGAGATCACGCTGCATCTGGTGGTGTGGTCGTTGATTTGCGAGGGCGTTGGACCGAGATGGTTCCACTGGGGCGTGGCGGACGGATGGGACGTGGTCGCTTACGCGTTGGGCGGACTGGTGGCCGGGCTGTGGTGGAATCGCGCGCGATTGCAGAATGCGTGGTCGGAGCGCCGCGGCGTATGAGCTTTGAACGGCTCGCGCCGCACTACCTGCGATTGGAGCGGATTCTGGCGGGAGAGGTCCTCCAGAGGTGCCGTACCGCTTTTCTGGAGGAGACGCGAACCGCCCGTCGGGCGCTGCTGTTGGGAGAAGGCCCCGGTCGGTTTTTGGTCGAACTCGTCCGCGTGAATCCCCGGGTGCAAGTGACGGTCATCGATTGTAGCCCGCGTATGCTCGCGGTCGCCCGGCAGCGAATTGGCCTGCGAGATCGCGCGAGAGTGCGCTTCGAGGTCCGCGACCTGCTCAGTTCCTGGGTACCGGAGCCCGGGGCGTACGATCTCATCGGCACCCACTGCGTCCTCGACTGCTTTCGGCCGGGCCAGTTGGAGGTGTTGATTCGGAAGGTCGCCCGCGGCGGCGCCCCTTCTGCCCGTTGGTTGATCACAGACTTCTGCGAGCCCGCTGCAGGCTGGCGGCGCCTACACGGACGGCTGGTGCTTTGGCTGATGTATCGCGTCTTCCGGATCCTCACCCGCCTGCCCGCGACTCGCCTGACGCCCCCGGACCCTTACTTGAAGTCCGCCGGCTTCCACCTCGCATCGAGGCGCCTAGCCTACCGCGACCTGGTCCACGCCGACCTGTGGGTCCGGGTGTCAGGCTGATGTCGCGGAGGAGTGGGTTGAAGTGCGGAACGGCGGAACCTCAAGCCGGCAGTTGTCGAGGAAGGGAACCACCATGAACACGGATCCATTGGGGCCGAAGGGTCTGGTTCAGGTCGAATGCCGCTGGATGTAAAACAGATTCACCGGTCAGCGGCTCAGGCGAAGGTACCGCGAGCTGGCGGCCGTCGGAACCTCAAGCTGGTGACGGCGGCCCAGAATGGATGGTGTTCCGATGACGTCCGCCCACGGGGCGTCTGGTGTGATTCCAACGCTCGACTGCAGATGCAATCCAACCTGGTTGGTCGGCCATGACGCGACGGCGCTGGTCGTGGTCCGCTCAACTCGCAGATCCGCGGAACCCAAGATGAGGAGCGTATGGAGCCCACCAACCGCAATGGCCGTGACGCTCCCCTGAAGGGTCGAAGGAATCTCCAATTGCCCAGCGGAGTTGTCGCCCCACGCGGCAACTGTTCCGTCCGCACGCAGTGCCAAGCTGTGTACGGGGCCGGCCGCGATGGCGACGACGCCACTGCCAAGATTCGCGGGAACCTCGACCGTTCCCCATCCCACGACGGACCCATCCCGCCGAAGAGCGAGCGAATGACTGTACCCGGCCGCGATGGCTACAACGTTGCTGGACGCAGAGGGGGGCACGAACCCGCCGTTTGTTTTGTCTCCCCAAGCGACGACGGATCCATCTGCCTTGAGCGCCAGCGAATGGACACCGCCGGCAGCAATCGCGATCACTCCACTCTTTGCTTCCGCGGGCACCGTCGTCTGGCCATTGAAATTCTCACCCCATGCCACCACCGATCCGTCCTGTTTTAGGGCGAGGGAGTGTTGGGATTGTGTCGAAATGGCGATGACACCTTGATCCAGTGAGGGAGGTACCTTGCCTTGCCAAAAATTGGCGGACCCCCATTGAATCACACTCCCTGATCGCGTCAGGGCGAGGGAATGGAAGTACCCTGCACTGATGGCCTCAACGTTCGTTCGTGCACCCACAGGGACATCGCATTCGCCAAATAGATTGTCTCCCCAAGCAACCACAGAGCCATCCCGCCGCAATCCGAGTGAATGCTGCGCGCCTCCGGCAGTGGCCACGATATCCTTTGAGGCCTCCAGGGGGACGGTTGATTGTCCCCAGTCATCCTGTCCCTCCCGTTTCGGCTCACCCGCACCGCGCGCCACCACACTTCCGGGAACCGGCGGAGCCACCGTGACCACTGCGGGGGCTAGGGACGTCACACTTCCAAACCAATTGGTGATCCCAACCGAATACTCGCCGGGCGCCGCGAACAAGAGCGGGAGAGCTCTTGTGGTGGCGTTGGGGATTCGTACGCCGTTGCGATGCCATTGATACGAAAGGCCCGGGCCAGTCGCGTTAGCGATTAGTTCCGCACTTTGCCCCAGGGGAACCGAACGACTCACGGGATTGGAACTCAGGTTTGGAGGCCCGGAAACGACGATCGCCATCGCCTGACTCACTCCCGCGGCGATGCCAAGGGTGATTCCCTGAATCTCAGGGGGAACCGATTCGACGGCGGGAGCGGCGCCCCAGAGTACCACGGTTCCGTCCGTCTTCAGGGCCATCGAAAACAGGTCGCCGGCGGCGATGGCCTTAACGCCGGTCCGGGCGGCGAGTGGGACGACGGTCTGCCCGGCATCCCAATTGACAACATTTCCCCAGGCCACCACCGAACCATCCGCTTTCAGTGCGAGGAAATGAAACCTCCCGGCGGCAATGGCGACGACGCTGGATAGTGCATCCGCAGGAATCCCCACCGACTTCTTGTTGTACACATCCCAGCCGACGACGGTTCCGTCTCCGCGAAGTCCAATAGCGGTGAAGGCTCCATCCTGTGAATTTCCGGCGAGGGCGCGGATTCCGCCCGGACTTGCAGGGGTGGCGAAGTTTTCGGAAACGGGTTTGCCATCCACGAGAAGAGATCCGTCGTCCTTTGCCACCACCAGTTGAGTCCCGACAAAGGTGATCGCCGCAACCCCGCCGGACATATACTTCGGTCGCGACTCCAAAACCGGGAGGGTGAAGTCGGTCCCGAAGTCCATGGATCCGTCCGGGTGCAGGATGGCGATGAGGGTCAAATCCAGCTGCCGGTGGTCACGACTGAGTGCCAGGTCCACGGCGGGCAGTTGATTGGTTACCACGAGGGGATAGTCCCGCGGCACCCCTTGCTCATTGAATCCACCGTCATTGAACCATACGACGACGCTCCCATCAGCCTTGATGGTGCCTGCCGAGATGGTGCCGGCGGAGAGCTTGGAAATCCCAAGCTGGGACTCGTCGGGAGCCTTGGCCTCCACCTCCCACCCTTGGCCTGGACTTATGGGAAGTGTGCCCCATCTCACCATGCTGCCGGACGGAAGCTGCTGGCCCCGGGCAAGGTGGATCCACCACGGAAGCAGGAGACTCAACGCCACCAGTTGTCGGAAAATGGGAGCTCCACGATAGAAAGTTCGCGTTGGGAAGCGCATTCGAGTTTGGGTGCCGGGTTGGGGCGAAGGGGATTCGTTGGAGGTTGTGACAGGGAATCAAGGGCTCAACCGAAACCACTGTGCCTCCTGCGCGACCGGTCGGGTAACGGAAAAGCCGTTGCCGGCGATAACCGGCGCCTCGGAGGCAGGTCCTGCGCGACAGAGGTTCCAGCCCCCGCCGCGAGTCCAATCCGCAAGAGATTCCTCAGGTTGGGGAGGCGCCGCCCGAACGCCGCCACCCAATCTGCACCGACCCAGTGGGCGAGGTGAATTCCGGCAGTCCGGTATGCAAAGGGTGACGAAAGAAGGCGGGAGCTGTATTGCATACTCTCACTCATGCGCAAAAGGGGTAGGAAATGGATCACCGGTGGAGCGGAGTGTTTCTGCCACGAGTTTCTCCTGATCCAATCCAGCGCGGATGCGATGAAAGTGTAGTAACCCTCGCGGGTGTGCCGCGGAACGGCAAAACTGCGCGATTGGCCTCGGCTCGCTTGGAGCAGACCGTGGGGATGGTTCATGGTTCGGTTTGATTTTGATGCCTCTGTCGGCATGTTGGTACCCAATCCAAGGAGAAATTCGTGCATCGCGGAACTAGGCTGGTGCGATTCGCCCGCAAACCCATACCCAACCCGACTCGTTCCGCATTCACCCTGGTCGAATTGCTGGTGGTAATCGCCATGATTGCAGTGCTCGCCGGAATTCTGCTTGCGTCGCTGTCGGCGGCCCATGCGCGGGCGAAGGAATTGGTGTGCTCCAACAACCTGCGCCAGCTCGATGTCGGCCTCGCGGGATTTGTCGCCCAATACCATGAGTATCCGTTGGGGTACAATCCACTCTACTGGTCCGGAGTGCTGCAGCATCATGGAACGAGTTGGCAGAGCGGCCCTCCGCTGGCAGGTGTATGGAGAGGGTGCGAAAATACCTCCGATGCCAGCGAATGATCTGAGGCATAAAGGTGTTTTCCGCTGCCCAATGTCCCGGATTCCGGAGGAGTGGCCGCGGGATGTCGTCTACGCGTCCTACGGTTATAACAGTCTCGGAACCGGCCTTCCGGTGGACGAGCTGGGGCTGGGGGGATCTTGGGTGCTGGGGCCCCCAAGGCCGATGAGCGATTCTGACGTGGTGGCTCCGTCGAGTACCTATGCCCTCGGCGATGGCTTTCTAGGGGCGGTTCCCGAGCTTCTGGATGGTTCCTCCGCCATCGGCAGACACCCACAAAAGGAAAAAGTTCCGGGTGGATTCAAGCGGGCGATGTCGCTTCATTCCGGCAAACTAGGAATGGCGTTTTGCGATGGCCATGTGGCGAGGCTCCCCGTGCAGCGGCTTTACGGCGATACCGATGATGCGGCGTTGGCCGCGTGGAACCACGATCACAAGCTCCATCGAGAAGCGCTGAATCGACCACTGCCGATCCCATGAGGTCCCCGACCACTTTCGGGGCGCCGCGATCTCCCCTTGATGTGACGCCCAAGAATCTCTCAACGACGTTGCAAATGGAATTGGTCCCACCTCCGATGCCGCCCCCATAGAAACGGCCGGGGATTCGAAATTGAATTGGAGGTTTTTTCCTGCCGGGTGGGGCTGAGCTGCTGCTCAGCCGTTATCGTATCGGGGCAGCTCCCGTTGCCTCTTCTTTGCGCCTTTGCGGCCTTGGCGTGACCTCCCATCTTGAACTTGAAGTCGATCCACGCAAAGACGCCAAGAACGAGCGGACCGGTAGTGACTGCTATCGGTTTAAGATCGGAATCGAAAGCCCCTAGTTCGGCCAGGAACTTTCTTCCTTCGGTCGGGGTGGCGGTTCCATCGGCGAGTCGCACCAAATCAGTTGATCCAGAAGCCCCAGGGATTCAGGCGGGGCGATTGGATGTCCGATCCGATTTGCCAGCGGCTGCAACACCCGTAGCAGCCAGAGTTCTAGGGCTGAACGTGCCTTCTCAGGGACATGGTCACAGAGGATTCCGACAAAGGGATTCACTCCGCCCGGGAGGATCTGAACCCTCAAGGTTACCGTCTTGCCCGGGTCCAATCTGTGAATCTCGCTGACCATTCCCGGAGATGAAGGCGACGTTCCACCGATTTCCCAGGTCGGCCACTGGCGCGTTCGCGTGCAGGTTGGCGAAAGCCCTAAAAGGTCGCCTTGCAAGATCGGGTAGAACACCGCGTTCGTCGATCGATTCACCAGTTCCAAGCGCGCAAGGCATAGGTTCTGTCGAGCGACCCAGTGATAGCCCTTCAACCGCAGGACAACCTCCTCCTCCGGCCTCGCCGAATACCTCCATCCGATGCTCCCAAGAACCAAAAAGACGACGACAACTCCTCCCAGGATTGTTCCGGTCCGTTTGTTTATCCGATCCACCACGTGAGGTAGAACCAAGATAACAAGTTCCAAGGCATGCGCCACCGACTCTTGCGTGTGCGGGAAGCGCCGTGGGCGCGTCCTCTCTGTAGATTAGAACCCCATTGGATCGTCCAAGCTCCGTCGGAGCGGCATGTTCCCGATGTTGTCGCCCCGATGAGACAGGCTCTAACACGATGAATCTCGGAGCGACAACGATTCCGCCCGTCTCGGGCTGCGAACGCCAGCGGTTCCCGCGTTCGGGACGATCGCGCGTAGTCACTGGGTGTCTCTATCCTCGACCGCTCAAGGCCTTTGGAGGTTGACTCGATTGCACCAAGAACCCGTGAAGAGACGACTCCGCATCCTACTCCTTGCAGCCGCTGCTATTCTCGTTGGGATCCTTTTGTTCAAAGGCTTCACTCCGAGCGAGCGGCTCAAGTTGCCGGCAGGAACGACCACGCCGCAGATCAGCCTCGGCTACTCCCATGGTCTGGTAATCGCGCCTGATGGCACCCTGTGGACCTGGGGGGCGGAAGATCTAGGATGGCCGGTGTTAGGCCTGGGACAGACGAATGGCGTCCCTGCCTTCAGTCCTCAGCTCCGCCGGATCAGTGCCGCTACCAATTGGGCCAAAGTCTCAGCCGGTCAGGATCACAACCTCGCCCTGAAATCCGACGGCACCCTCTGGTCGTGGGGCGTGAACTATCGCGGCCAAATGGGAGCGGGGCCGGTGAACGCGGCGCTGAAAAGCAGCCTCATCCCTTCCGCCCCAGGCACCAACTGGGCGCAAATTGAAGCGGGCAACGTGTGCAGCTTTGCTCTGAAGACCGATGGCTCCCTGTGGGCCTGGGGAGTGAACAATTTCTCCCGGCTTGGGATCGGGACCTCCATCGACAGCCCGGTTCCAGTCCAGGTCGGATCTTCCACCCACTGGACAAAGATCCGAGCGGGTGGAGTCAGCGGTGCTGGCATTCAATCCGATGGCAGCCTGTGGATCTGGGGTGGCAGTCCTCAATTTGGCAACTCCGGTGCGGGCAGCAGTAGCAACCTCGCTGTGCCCACTCGGATGACGTCAGACACCGACTGGGTCGACGTGTCTGTGGACTACAACATTTGGCTGGCGGTTAAGTCGGACGGAACGCTGTGGGCCTTCGGACAGACAGCCCACGCCTACACCGGCGCGCTCCCTTCCGCCTTCGGGACACCCAAGCGAATCGGCACCAACTCCGACTGGATGTCCGTTTCCTCCTCGCGCTACGGGCATTTGCTGAGACGGCGCGACGGCTCGTTCTGCTACATGACGACACCCGATCAGAGTCCAGGGTCAGCGACGTTTCAGGACCTGACCCTTCCGGCGAATGCGGTGGTAGCGGATACCGGCGGCGGAGCGGTCGCTGCGGTCACACGCAAGGGGGAAGTCTGGGCCTGGGGTGCCGAGCTGGGGAAGCAGACGGGCAAAGACCGAATCCTCCAATCGATCGCCAGGCTTGGATCACGGGTCAGTTGGATGCGCGATCTCGGCGATCATCCGGAAAAGATCTACCACAAAGAACCATGGATTCTTCGCAGCCTCGCACCTGAGGATCCCGCCAAGAAATAGAATCGCCTGTGAAGGAGATTGCCCTCCCCACCTCAAATAATCTTTCGGATCGTTCGTCGAAGCCTGATGGGATTTTCCATCAAATTTCCAATTGTCAGACCTGAGGTGATTTCCTAACACAGGTTGAAATCCGGCCCAGTCCGTTGCGAAGAAGGGCCATCGTCCAGCAACCACTGCCCCTCGAGAGATCTGAACCATGAGTGAACCCAGCAAGTTTCAACGGAGTTGGCGGCTGTTCCAAAGCGCGCTTTCGGTGATCGCGCGCCAGCCAAAACTGCTCGCCTTTCCCGCCCTCAGCAGTCTCTGCGTGCTGTTCATTGTGGCCTTTTTTCTCGGCGGCGTCGCCCTTCAACCCACCGGATACCCCTTCAGTTCGGGCGAGCATTGGCAGGCAGTGGGGCACTCGCTGGGGTACACCGATGTTCAGGCATCCGCTTTCGGTGGTGCGGGAGCACGGCACAATACGCAGTTCAGCGGACCTGGAGCTCTGGTGCTGGCGGCACTCTACCTCGTCTCCATGTTCCTCGCCACCTTCTGCAACGTCGCGTTCTACCATGAAATCCTCGCGGCCCTACGTGGCGAGCCGGTGTCCTTGGGGCGGGGGTTCCGGTTCGCCGGTTCCCGGGTGGTGGCGATCCTGCTGTGGACGTTGTTCGCGGGTCTGATTGGCCTGGTCATCAAGGAGATCTCCGAACGGCTCGGCTGGGTGGGTTCTTTGATCACCCGTTTCCTCGGTCTGGCGTGGAGCGTGGCCACGGTGTTCGCCATTCCCGTCCTGGTGAGCGAACGCGAACTGTCGAATCCGCTAGGCATCCTTAAAAAGTCGGCCAATACGCTCCGGGCAACCTGGGGCGAGGCACTCATCGGATACGTGGGGTTGAGCTTCGCCTCACTGTTGGTGACGCTCGCGACACTGATCGTCATCGGCAGTTCTGTGGCGGCGATGGTCGTGATGGAAACCTACGTTCTGCCGATCGCGGTAATCGCGATCTGGGTGCTGCTGCTCGTCGTCTACTCCTACGTGATGAGTGTGGCCGGGCAGGTCTACAAAGGCGCATTGTACCTCTACGCCACCGAGCGGATCGTGGTCGAGCCGTTCAGCCAGGAAATGCTGGAGCGGGCTTGGAAGTACAAGAAAGCGTGATGCGAGTTGGGCAGACTAGTTGAGGCATGCTGTCGTCAACCAGCCACCGGACGAGTGGTCTGGAATTTGCCGCGCTTCACCAAACCAACGAGACCTGCCCTCCCGTCGCGGCCCAAATCGGCCGCTGGTCTTGCAGTCAGTGGGCTGGGTTCCACGAATCGCGTCTCCGTAGCCACCGGTAGCACCGGGTGGCTGCGACGAGAAGGGCCCGAAATCGTCGGGCTGATTTGTAGCAAAGACCGTAGCAACGCCTGACTGGCGAGCGGATCTACGAAGGGAGTGCCTGCGCAACTCTCTGTAAGAGAATGGTGCCCCGGGCCGGACTTGAACCGACAACCAACTGATTAAGAGTCAGCTGCTCTACCATTGAGCTACCGAGGCATCAGGCGGCGCGGAAAATGGAGAGATCCAGGGGGGTTGTCAACGGTCCGGTGCCGGATTCTTTTTTCGGACACGGGTTTCACGGATTTCCACGGAGATTCAACGGAGATTCAACGGAGTCCGGCCTGAGTGATGCGTTGGTGTTTTGACGGTTTCGTGGCGCGAGGGACCTGAGAAAGCAGGACTCACATCCAGTCAATCCGTGCCCGTCCGTGAAATCCGTGTCCTCCCCGTTTCCCGACTTCGTGTTCGCAAATGGGTGGCGAAACAGGTTGCCGGGATCGCCGTGCGGTTTTTATTCTCCGCACTCACAGCAATTCGACGGACTTCGTCGCCCTGATGGCCTCGGTGTCTCCGGATTCAACCACATCATCGAAACCTCCCTCTCCTCCCAATGAGTGCCACGATCGTCCCCCTGATCAGCTCTTCCGTCGCCGGCCCGCTCGGCGTCCTCCATCTTCCCCGTCTTTGGCTCAAGGCCTCACTCGAGGCCGCCGGCAAGCTCGCCGCGGGCTATCCTGGCATCGGCCAGGGCTATGACATGATGGTTATCACCGGCCTCGGCCTGAACGCCGACGCGGTGCGCAAGTTCATCACCGACAGCAAGCCGACCTATCCTCAGTTCGAGGCCTGGATCCGCTCGCAGCCCGGCGTGAACCTGTCCAAGGGCAACATCCACAAGCTGAACGTCAGCATCGTCGGCTACATCCACACCGACGAGGTCCGCAAGGGCATCCTCGCGGCAAACAACCTGCCGGATAACGGATCGGTCCTACCCGACGCGATCAATCTGAACAACCTCGACGACTGGTTCGAATTCCACCAGGCCGTCCTGAAGTAAGGATCGGTTTCTCAAGAACGCCGCCGAGCCCCCCCCGGGTTCGCCGGCGTTTTTTGTTTTTCTGTGGAGAGTGTGATGGAACCGCGGAGACGCGGAGGCGCAGAGTTGGGAGAAGGTGGGGCGCTGCTGCGGCGGCGCCGTCAACACCACGTGGCGTCCCACCTGCCGCCTACGCACCCCGCTCGGCAGAGCCTCGCGCTACCGCGTACGGGTACGGGCGCTATGAGGAGAAGGTGGGGCGCCGCTGCGGCGGCGCCGTGACGCCAGGATAGTGCGTAGTGCGTGGGTGAGACAGGGATCGCTGTCGGGTGGTTGGGCCCTGTCCGCGCCTCTGCGCCTCCGCGGTTTTTCGGTCAACTCACCGCAGCATCAGTTCGGCGGCGCTGTCGGCGAAACGGAGGCCGGCGCGGGTGAGGTGGAAGGAGTCCGCCGTTTCAACGGCCCAGCCCCGCTGCAGCAGGGTGTTGAGGTTTTCCCGCCACTCGACGCGGAGATCCAAGCCGGTGCGTTGCTCGAATTCCTGGAACGGCCAGCCGGCGTTCATGCGAAGTCCAAACGCCGCCATCTCGCCGGCACGGCCCAGCGGGGTGAGGGATTCGGTCCATTCTTGGGCGCGCCGTCCGCGCTCCAGCCGTTCGATCCACAAATTGGTGTTCGACCAATTCTTGGCGCGCGTTCCCTGGATCGATTCGCTGGCACTGGGGCCGATGCCGAAGTAGTCGCGTCCGCGCCAGTACCCCACGTTGTGACGGCAGGCGAGCGCCGGAATGGTCGGTGTGCCGCCCCCGACCGGAGTGGCAGCTGCAGTCCGCGGCCCGCGCGATACACGATGGTCGCGCGCGAAGTTGGCAATCTCGTACTGGCGCAATCCATCCGCGGCGCATCGATCGATCAAGGCCTCATACATGGTGCACGCCAGGTCTTCATCGACATCGAATTCGCCGGCCTTGAGCTGATGAAAGAGCGGCGTGTCGTCTTCGTAGATGACCTCGTAGCAGCTCAGGTGCTCGGTGCCGAGGGCCAGCGCTTCATCGAGCGTGCGATGCCACAACTCCAGCGTCTGACCGGGGATGGCAAACATCAGGTCGATGTTGAGGCTGTCGAATCCGGCGTTTCGCAGGATGTCGTGGCTGCGGAAGACCTGATCCCGGGAGTGAATGCGGCCCAACCGCTCCAGGAGGGCCGGGTCGAGGGATTGAACGCCCATGGAGATCCGGTTGACCCCGAAGCGGCGCAGCAGGGTGGCCTTGTCGGCGGAGACCGTTGCCGGATTGCACTCCACCGTCCACTCCGCGGCGCCGAGCAGATTCAACCGCTCCATGGCGGTCAGTATCGTCTCCCACTGCTTGAGCGTGAGGATCGAGGGCGTTCCCCCGCCGAAGAACACGGTGTCGGGACGGCATCGGGGCGCGATCAACTCCAGTTCCCGCACCAGCGCGCCGACGAAGCGCTCGATGATGTCACCTGAGGGCGGGGCGGAGTAAAAGGCACAGTACTCGCACTTGTGGGCGCAGAAGGGAACGTGAACGTACAGTCCGCGGACGGGTTCGGTTGCGTCCGGTGTCGGCGACGATGTCGCTACCGCATCGGCGGAGGTCTGCGCGCGCGGACGGAAACTCAACGGGGAAATGGCGGCACTCATGCGGGGTTGGAACGGAGAAGAGAGGTCGCGTGGGCCTCGGCGGCGGCACGAACCGCGGCGGCCAGCGCTTGGACTCGCACGGGAATGGGCCAGTCGCTGGGGGCTTCGAGGGTGTAGTTGAGACGTGTCTTGTTCACTCCCAACCAGAGTGCCTCGGGCCATTCGGGCCGTTGAAGCGGTTGGAAATCGGGCCACTCCATCGGGCGAATGATGCCGGGCTCGCTGATGGGGCGTCCGTCGATAACCGAAGTAGGGTCGATCGGACACACCTTGGAAACGGCGTCGAGAATGGGGCGGGCCAGCGACGGCCTCCGGTCGGGATTCAGCTCGTAACAGTAAAAACCGTGGGATTCCCAGTCTTCGTGAAGGAGCAACGTCAGGTCGAACGAGGGCTGGGTATCGAGCCAGTCGACATGCGCCCGCGCTTCAGGTGAGCGGAAGTGACGGTAGTCGCGATTGATGTCGATGCCGTCCTCGTTCTCACGGCGGTTCTGGGCAAGGCCCCCGGGATTCAGCAGGGGAATTACGGTCAGATGGGCCTCGGGCCAGCGGTTCTCCTCCAGCAGTTGCTGCAGGGCCAGCGGGCCTGCCGGCTCGTCTCCATGCATGCCGGCCGAGAGATACAGGCGCGGCGCCATGGGATTGGCGACCGGGCGCTGGAGCAGCGTCAGCTCTTGGCGCCGGGCCGGCAGTCGCGAGACCGTCCATCCATGCCGCCTTGCTGCGGACTCAAGGCCGCCGCGGGTTTGATCCACGTCGATGCGCTCTCCGAGATAGCCGCCTGCATTTTTTCCCAGCCGTTGCACGGCGTGGAGCATCGCCAGCTCGCGCGCCGGCGCAATGCTGGGGATCACCAACCCAGGCCGTGTTCCATCGCCGCCTTGCGAAGGGTCTCGAGGTTACAGAGGTCGACTCGGCCGTCGCGCCAGAGCAACGCAAACTGGCGTCCGTCGGGCAGGAACCGGATGCCGGCCGCATTGCTGGGCGCGGACGGGCACTCGAACGACGCGATGACCTGGCCGGTCTGGGTCGAAATAAAGAAGAGACGCCGCTCCTGACAGATCACGGCGAAGCTGTCGTCGGGCGCCACGCAGAAGGTGGTCACGTCGCCGCCGAGGACTCCGTTCAGCGTCGCGATCGGCTCCCAACGCCGGGTGTCCCACAACATGCTGGTCGACTGCCCGTTGGAGGTGAGGGCAACCCCTTTGCCCCAGGAGGCGTCGCAGGAGATCGGCGCGGTGAGCTTTCGGATGAGTCCACCATCCGAGACCCGGTGGACCTGGATCCGCGCGTTGATGCCGTTCGTTCCAGTCCGTGCGGGATTGAGCAGCAATTCCTGTCCATCTGCGCTGAGTGCCGCTCCATAGGCGTCAGGGGATTTCCAGCGGCTCACCGGGGTCACGGTCGTGGGGGTGGCATCGAGGATTCGTACTTCCTCCCGACCTTCTTGGGACAGGGAGACGAGGACCATTCGTTTTCCGTCCGCAGTGTGATCCATGATATAGAATCCCTGCTCGCGATCGACGGTTTCTCCCTTGGAAAGTCGCAGCCCGTCCTGGGTTTCAACGATTCGGTGCCGCGTGATGCCGGTGACGGTTGAGCAGCGCAGGAAGGATCGCCCGTCCGAAAGCAGCATGATGGTGGCGTAGTCGTCCCGTTCCTGGACGCCGGTGTCGAGTTCATCGAGGGCCCTGCCAGAATCGACATCCCGCAGCACCGTGAACCGTCCATGACTGGAGAGCATCCATCGACCGTCGGGCGTGAAGTCGATGCAGCAGTTGTTGAAGTCCATGGCGTATCCGGAGGCGCCTCCCGGGGGAAGAATCCGGTACCCCGTTGGCGTCTGGACCTCCCAGCGAGTGATGACTCCCAATACAGAGGTGGACAGAAAGCTTCGGCCGTCCGGAAGCGCTGAGAGGGACGCTCGACTGTATCCTTCGAGTACTAATTCGTCCGACCCGGCGACTACGCCGAGGATTCTCAAGCTTGTGCCGCGACCGCGAACACCGATCATGGTGTCACCGCCCAGGAAGGTGATGTCGCCCACACCCATCGAGGGAGTGGCCATGCGCACGACGGGCCTTCCAGTCCGGGAGTCATAGATTCCCACCGTCCCATCCCCGAGGGTGAGGGCGACGAGGTGCGAATCCGAGGACCAGCACAGCCAGCCCGGATTCGACGGGATGGGAACGGAACGGACCCATTTAAGATCGGTGGCCGAAAAGATCCGGAACTCCCGTTCGTTAAGATCCGAAATCCGGGCGGCGGCGATCCAGCGGCCGTCGGGCGAAAAACGAACTTGATTGAAGCGTTTGCCATCGCCACCTCGGGCGACCTCGGTGCCGTCTGAGCTGCGGTGCAGGGTGAGATTGGTTCCGCCGATCCCCGAGACGATGAAGCGGCCATCGGGGGAAAAGCAGGTGTCGTCCACAAAGGCTTCATCATGGGACCGCACGTCGGGGGCCCTGCGGTTTCGCAGCTCGAGATACGGCTTGGCCTCGCCGACGCGCCACACGCGGACCGTGTTGTCTTCGTAACGGTTGAGGAAGGCGCTGCCGTCCGGAGTAAATTGGAATTGGCCGAGCGCCGGCACTGGGATGTCGATGGTGGCGACGGACTGGGTATTGCCCCAACGCCAGACGCTGGCGTGGCCCGAGTGGTAGCCGGATGGATGGGGAAAATCCATGACGGCGGTCACGCCGCGAGGATCTAGTCGCACGACGGATGGGACCCCTGGATTCAGCGCGAATGTAGCGACCGGCCGGATGTCGTTCAGGAGCAGGCAGGAGAGCGCTTCGTCGCGCAGATCGGGACCGGCACGGATTCGTGTGGCTTCTTCCAGAGCCGCCAGAGCGCGCGTGCGGCGACCGGGCTGCGTGGTGTGGCTGATCGCCCGCGCCTCAGAGAGCCGGGCTTCACGAAGGCGGTCGCGTGCCGTGTTCTCCGCGGCGGTGGCCTGGGTCAACGCCGCCTGTGTGCGGGATCGACCCGCCTGGATCACGGCGGCGGCCACGGTGGAGCCGACTGCAAGTGTTGCCACGAGCACCCACACGGCAGCCAGGGCCGGACGCCGCCGGCACCAGCGCGTAAACCGGCCCAGCTGCGAAATGGGGCGCGCGTGGATGGGCAATCCCTCGAGGAAGCGCTTGAGATCCGCCGCGAGTTCCGAGGCGGTCGGATAGCGTCGCGTTGGGTCTCGCTCCAAGCATTTGAGACAAATCGTCTCCAAATCACGCGGCACGCCCGAGTTCAAAAGCCGCGGCGCGACGGGATCGTCGTTCAACACCTGCCGAATGGTTTCGTGTACCGATCCGCCGACGAATGGGGGACGGCCAGTGAGCGTGAAATAAAGGATCGCACCGAGCGAATAGACGTCGCCGGTCGGACCGAGCGGACCGCGCGAGGGATCGGCCTGCTCCGGTGGCAGGTAGCCGGGCGTGCCGAGGACCTGTCCGGTGACGGTCAGGTCGGAATCGGCGGCGATGTCCTTGGCGAGTCCGAAGTCGGTGATGCGCGGCGCTCCGAAGGGGTCGATCAGGACGTTCGATGGCTTGAGGTCGCGATGCAGGATGCCGCGGTCGTGGGCGTATTGGACCGCGTCGGCGAGGATCTTGAGCAACTGCGCCGCGCGCCGTGCGGGCAACG